>NC_014751.1:900000-1008951 GCF_000183365.1 Mycoplasma leachii PG50
GCACCAACTTGTGTGTAATAAATAAAGAAATTTAAAACTTGATGCAGACCGAATGGAATTAAAGCACGATTAAGTGAATAGTATAAGAATGGAGAAAATGCACCTAGCTTTTGTAAACTATTACCACTATAAGTTAAACCTTTACTTATATAAATTCAAACATAACCTAACCCTAAACCAAATACTCAACCAGCCAAAGTTGATGCAACTGGAGAGAATTTAGGTCCTCCAAAAAATGAAAGTACTTCAGGAAATTTTAATTTATATGTATATTTATGAATTGTATAACCTAATAGTCCAGCTAACATACCACCAAATGCACTATATTGAAATGACAATACTCCAAAACGTATTTTTAAACCAAAAACATCTTTAACAGTCTTTTTAACACCTTCAAAGACAATTTCTGTTTTTGAAGGATCACCATAAATGATTTTTAAAATTAAAGCTGTTGCTAAATGCATAGCAGCATATGCCATTAATCCAGATAAGGCAGCTGAAACTTTTTCTGATTTTGCTAATCCAGCAGCTAATCCAATTGCAACTAAAAAGTCGATATTTGTAATTGCAATCATCCCCAGATCTTTAATAGCATTAATAGCTAGTTCTAATTCAACTGGTGGTTTAGAACCACCTTTAGGATAAACTTGTGCTAAAATCGCTTGTCCAGTATATCCAATAGCACCAATCAAAGCTAATAAAGGAATTACAGTAACAGGAACTAAAATAGCACGCCCAAAAGTCTCTAAATTTGATCTAATGTTTATAAATAAATATTTTCATTTAGACTGGTTTTTTGTTTTTAAGTTATTCTCCAATTTGATATTCTCCATTATTTTTTATTATTTTCTAATCAAGTATTGCTAAGAATTTTGTATATTATTTAGATTCTTAATTAAGACTCAACCCCTAATTTCTCTCTAACTAAAGTAGCTATATTAGTTACCTTAGGTCCATAAATAATTTGAACTTGGTTTCCAATTTCTTTATATCCATAAGGTTTAGTTTTATCAACAATTGATTTATCAAACTTACTAATATCATGCATTGTAACTCTTAATCTAGTTACACAATTTGCCATGATTTTAATATTTTCAGCTCCACCACAACCTTTGATAATATTATTGATAAACTCATCATTGATTTCATCTTTTTTATTAGATTCTTTTTTATCTGATTCTGCTTCTAATTTTTCAATTTCTCTTTTTTCTTTTTGTAATTCTTTAAATTCTTTTTTACTTACTAAGTGAGTTAACCCACCTTCTTGACGTCCTGGAGTTTTGTAATCAAACTTTTTAATCATAAAGTAGAATACAGCAAAATAAATTCCACCCATAATAGGTCCAACAACTCAAGTTCCTCAAACATTTTGAATTAATCTAAAGTTAGCAGGGTTAACAATTAATCAAGTAATAATTCCACTACCTCTAGTTGTTACAGATCCAAAGTTAAATAAATACATAATCATGTTTTGGAATCCTGATAAGAAAATGTGAATTAGATATAAAACAGGAGCAACAAATAAGAATGTAAATTCAATAGGTTCAGTAACTCCAGATAGCATAGAAACTGCACAAGCTGAAATAATAGCTGAACCATAAACTTTTCTATTAGCTTTTGGAATTACAAAAAACATCGCTAAAGTAGCACCAGTTAAGCTAAAAATTTTAGTTACATAAGTACCATTGACAACTCAAGTATCATTTTTAGCTGAAATTTGTTCACCGGCTGCTAATTTTGCTAAAGCAACATTAATAGCTCCTTCAATAGCTTTACCATCTGGTCCAACTCATCTAGCTCCAATTGGAGTGTAATATACAAAGAAGTTTAATACGTGATGAATTCCAAATGGAAGCAAGGCACGTTCAGCTGAAGCATATAAGAATGGTGAAAATGCATCTAATTTTCTTAATCCTTCTCCACTAGCATATAAACCTTTATTAATATAAACTCAAATATAACCTAAACCTAGACCAAAAACTCAACCAGCCAAAGTTGATGCAACTGGAGAAAATTTAGGTCCTCCAAAAAATGAAAGTACTTCAGGGAATTTTAATTTGTAAGTGTATTTGTGAATAGTATAACCTAATAGTCCAGCTAACATACCACCAAATGCGCTATATTGAAATGACAATACTCCAAAACGTATTTTTAAACCAAAAACATCTTTAACAGTTTTTTTAACACCTTCAAAGACAATTTCTGTTTTTGAAGGATCACCATAAACAATTTTTAAAATTAAAGCAGTTGCTAAATGCATAGCAGCATATGCCATTAATCCAGATAAAGCTGCTGAAACTTTTTCTGATTTTGCTAATCCAGCAGCTAATCCAATAGCAACTAAAAAGTCAATATTTGTAATAGCTATCATCCCTAGATCTTTAATAGCATCAATAGCTAGTGCTAATCCAACTGGCGGTTTTGCTATTCCTTTAGGATAAACTTGTGCTAGAATTGCTTGTCCAGTATATCCAATAGCGCCAATTAAAGCTAGTAAAGGAATTACAGTAACAGGAACTAAAATAGCACGACCAAATTGTTCTAAACCAGCTCTAAATGAAGATAATCAAGATTTCATACTGTCTTTTGAAAATTTTGATTTAAAATCCATATTATTTTTTCCTCCTTACTTATATCTTATTTTTGATAAATAATAGTGATAAAAAATGACAAATTATTATTTTTATATTTTTTACAAAATATGTAAAAAAATAATAGTCTCTAACCATTTTGGATTAAAAATTTAAAATTTTTAAAAACCCTAAAAAGTGAAGCAAAAACTATTACTACAAGTCAGGCTAAAAGGATTAAAATTAAAAATTATCCTAAATCATTTTTAAAAGAAGTTATATTAAATTGTTTTTGTTATAGTATATTATTTATCCGCTGAAAAAATAAAAGTTCAAATTTATTCACAAGGATCATTTCATTATAATTTAACTTCACAAACAACTAAAAATAGTTAATCATATAAAAGAAATTTTTCTATATGTAATGTTTTATATAAGCTTAAGTTTATAAAAAATTATGCCTTAGAAATAAGAAGAATTTTTGATGACTATAAAGGTTTTAAAAAACAACCTGAGTTTTTTTAGAACCTAGTTTTATAAAAGTCATTTTATAAAATAAAAATTCGATTTTAAAAATGATAATATACAAAAAAGTTTAATATAATAATTTTTAAATAAAGAACTAAATTGATTTTAGAATTATTAACTAAACAATCTGATATTTATCATAATGAATTAATGTCAATTTTAAATACAACAAAATTAGCAATTCAAAGAGATATTTCAAAACTAAAAGATAAAAAAATAATTGGTAATTTAAGTGATACTAGAATAAATAGTAAAAACATTAGATAATTAAACTTAGAGAAACGCAATTTTTAATTTAAAAATATAATGAAATAAACATGCTAATATAATAAAATTTTTTATGTAAATTTAACATTATGTCTAATCATTATCAATAAAAGAGGTTTATTTATGAGCGAAAGTAAAAATTCTTTAATTGAAAGAATTGCATTAAGATTATCTACATATCAAACATATATTACCAATTTATCAAAAATCGGTAAAACTGATGAAAATCTAAATGCAGAAAGAATATATACTGATGTTATAAATACAATCTTTAATTTAGAATTATCTAATTACAACTCAGTAATTTTTAATAATCCAGGTTTTGATTTAATAGATAAGAAAAATAAGATACTAATTCAAGTTTCAGCAACCTGTAGTAAAAATAAGATCCAAAATTCATTATCTAAAATAAATATAAATGAATATCAAAACTATAATTTTAAATTTTTGTGCATTTCTAACCAAGAAATTAAAAATGTTAAAAAATTAAAATTTCAAATACCAAATACATTACTTTTTGAACCAAAAAAAGATATTTGAGATGTTTCTTTTTTAATACAACATTTATATGAAGTAGACATTATTAAACTAGAAAAATTATTAACCTATCTTAACCAAGAAACTCTAGATATAATTAACTTTAAAACTCTTTCATCTGATATTGCTACAATTATTAACATTTTGTCAACTAAAATGGATAACCAATATGAAGACAATAATAATAAAGTTTTTAACATAGAAGAAAAAATTGTATATAATAATCTATTTTCAATCAGAAATTATATTTATAATAATGCTAGTTCTATATCTAAAGTAATTAAAGTTTATGAAGAGTTTGAAAAACAAGGGAAAAATATTAGTAAAAATGTTATAAGTCAAATAAGTAGAACATATTATGAATTGTTAAGTAAATACGATGATCCAATAAAAATATTTTGAGAAATAATTTGGAATTTAGAAAATATTGTAAAAAATAGTTCTAATTTAGATATAAAAAATATTAGTGTAGAAAATATTCGTAGTTCTTTATCTGTTATTGTTGTAGATGCTTTTATGAAATGTAAAATATATAAAAAACCAGGAGAATAAAAATGTTATTACCTAAAAATATCCATCCTAAGACAAGTGTTTATTATAATGCTTACATAGTGTTAAAGGAATTAAAAAAGCATAGCAAAATACATATGATGGAATTGTTTATTAATATCAATCAAGAAAATGTGATTTCTTTGGCATTATACACATTATGTTTAGATTGGTTATTTATAATAGAATGTATAAAAATGGATAATAAAGGTTGTGTAAGATTATGTTCATTAAACAATTAAAAATTTCAACTCCAACAAAATTAATAAGAGAGTTGAATTTTACAAAAGGTGTTAATTTAATAGTTGATAATACTCCTTTAAAAGATGATAAAACAACTGGTAATAATGTAGGAAAAACAACTATTTTAAAATTAATCAACTACTGTTTAGGTGGTAAGGCAGAACAAATCTATAAAGATCAAGAAAACAGAAAAAAAGTAGATACCTTAGTACAAAATTTTCTAATAGATAATAAGATTTTAATAACACTAACATTAACTAATGATTTTAAAAGTAATGAAAAAGATATTGTTATTGAGAGAAATTTTTTAAAAAAGAGCGAGGCTATTTTAAAGTTCAATAATACTCAAATAAGTGAATTTGAATTAAAAAATAAATTATTTTGATTATTTTTTCAAAGAGAATGTTATTATAATCTAAGTTTTTTACAACTTATCTCACGTAATATGAGATATAAAGAAGAAAGTATTAATAATACACTTAACACTATTAAACTTGCTAATAAGACTGTTAATGAATCTTTAAATTTATTCTTATTTGGTTTTGATTTAAAAGGTTTTGATAAAAAGGAAAGTCTTTTAAAATCACTAAGCGATCTTAAAAGAAGTGAATCTAAGTTATTAAATACACAAACCATTAAGAATATTAAAGACACTATTAATGTACTTGATAATCATATTTCAGAATTAAAAACTAGAAAAAAACTACTTGGTGTAGATGAAAATTTTGAAAAGAAACTAGATGAATTTAATCAAATTAAATTTAAAATAAATCAACTTAGTTCAAAAATCAGTAATTTAGAACTTAGACAAAATTTAATCTTAGAATCTAAAAAAGAACTAGAAAATCAGAAATTTAACGTAAATCTTGATGAACTAAAAGAAATTTATCAAGAGCAAAAAAGATTTAATGATAATATGCAAATTGAATTTGAACAGTTACTAAATTTTCATAATAGTATGACTGATGAGAAAATCAAATTCATTACTCAACAATTACCTAGCTTACATGAGCAAATAATACGTGAAAAAGAAAAACTAAATAAGTTATTAAAAAAAGAAGAAGATTTGTCTATTATTGTTCATAAACAAGAATCTTTTAAAACAATAGAATCAATTGTTAATACAATCTCAAAAGAATCAGAACTAAAAGGCAGAAAAGAACAGCAACTTGAACAAGTGTTAGAAATTGAAAATAAACTAAATCAAGTTCGACAAAAAGTTGAAGAATTTGAAAAAACTTTTTATTCTGATGAAATCAAGAATCAAATAGATAGTCAAATAAAACAATTTAATGATATTTTTTATAAAGTAACATCTAACTTTTATAATGATGGTTTTGTTTTAGAATTTGATAAAAAGAAAGATAAAAAACAAAACATTGATTTTTATGAATTTCAAATGAACCAAACAAGTAATAGTTCAGGTAAAAAACAAGGTGAGATTGTTTGTTTTGACATTTCTTATATTATTTATGCTGATCAAAAAAATATTAAATGTCCTAGATTTTTACTAACAGATAAAAAAGAATTAATGCATAATAATCAATTACTTAAATTACCTGATTTAGTTAACAAAAATAACATTCAACTGATTGTTCCAATACTAAAAGATAAAATTCCACAGAAAATATTAGATTCTGCTAATATAATTATTGAGTTATCTGAAAATGATAAATTATTCAGAATAGAAAATAATTAGTAAAAAAGGATAATATTATCCTTTTTTAATGTAAACAGCTAAACTAAATTAGTTGTTTTTACTTTTTCTTGAAATTTTAAATTATTTAAATCTATTTGGTTAATAATTAGTAAAAAGATTAAATCTAAAATATATTGAATTTTATATTTTTCAATCATTGGATTAGATCTATTATCATTTATAAAAAAGTTATTTTCACTATCATGAATATGATAATCAACTTTTATATCAGTTTTTAACAGTGGTGAAGAAGTAATAGCAATAATTACATTAGCATTTCTTTTATTAATAAAGTTTAAATAGCGATTAATTTTGCTATTATTTCCAGAAGTTGAAATAACAACAATAGCAGCTTGTTCAACATTATAAGCTCTTGAATCAAACAAATTAGAAAATAATTCAACTGATAAATTTAATTCTAATAATTGAAAAAATAAAAAATTAGCTAAAATTTTAGTCTTCCCAGTACAAAATAAAATAATTTTCTTACTAGATAAAAGTTTACAAACAACTTCTTTTAAATAATTAATATCTAAATTAATTTTTAATTGTTTTAACGAATCTTCTAATCTATTTTCAAATTCATCTATGATATTATCAAAGGATGACTTTGTTTCATCTTTAAAAAAATTAGAATTATTTTCTAGATAAGAAATTAATTGCTTTAAACCACCAATTTCAAGTTTAACTAATGTTTTAGTAATCACTGAAGGTTGAACATTTAATTTTTTACAAATTGATTTTACAGAAAAGTTATGATAGTCAGAAATATTAGTTAGAATATAGTCACACACTTTTAATTCTTGTGGAGATAAATTAATTTTATTTTGCTTAATCTTTTCAATAATATTCATAATCTAAATCCTAAATTATTATTAATAAATTAATTATAACTTTTATTAATAACTAAAGATTTATTCAAATACAAATAAAAACCACTAAAATTTAAATAATATAAAAAAATAAAAAATTTAATTACTTTGTCTAATTTCTTATAGATAATATATAATTTTTGAGTTATCTAAATAAGTTGAATAAGGAGAAAAAATGAAAGTTTTAGTATTATTAGAGTCACCATCAAAAATAGAAAAAATAAAACATTATTTAGAAGAAAATTTTCCAGAAAATGAATTTGTTGTTTTAGCTAGTGGTGGCCATATTAATAGTATTGCTGATAAAGGAACTTGAGGACTTGGTATTGATTTAGAAACTATGCAAACTAATTTTGTCATTGAAAGTTCTAGAAAAAAAATAATTAGTCAAATTAAAAAAGAGGGCAAAACTGCTGATCTAATTATTTTAGCTTCAGACCCAGATAGAGAAGGAGAAGCTATTGCTTATCATTTAGCTAATTTATTTAAAGATCATACTAATATTAAAAGAATTACATTTAATGAAATTACTAGTGAAGCAATAACTAATGCATTTAATAATTTAAGAGATATTGATATGAACTTAGTAAATGCACAAATTTCAAGACAAATTCTAGATAAAATTATTGGTTATTTAGTTTCTAAATCACTTCAAAAATCTACTGGATTAATGAGTGCTGGAAGAGTACAAACCCCCGCTTTAAATATTCTAACAACAAGAGATACTTTAATTAAAAACTTTAAAGAAGTGCTTTATAAAAAGATTTTTGTAATCGAATCAAAAAGAGCTATTAATTTAAACTTAAATAAAGACAAAAATAATGTTTTAGTTAATACTGAAAAAACATATTATATTGATGAAAATCAAGCAAAAGCAATTGTTGATGAATTAGGTGAAATTTATAGATGTACTGATTATAAATCAACTGCTTATGAAACAAGAAGTTTTAAACCTTATTCAACAGCTGGTTTATTACAAGATGGATTTACTAAATTAAAATTAAGTACTAGTCAAATAACTTTAACAGCTCAAAAACTATATGAATTGGGTTATATTACTTATATACGTACAGATTCAGTTAAATATTCTTCTCAATTTATAGGTGAAGTAAAAGATTATATTTCAAAAAATTATTCTTCTGATTTATTTAAAGATCCAATTGTTGGTAAAAAAGATCAAAATAGTCAAGAAGCTCACGAATCAATTAGACCAACAAACATTTGACTAACTCCTGAAAAAGCTAGTTTAGAAATTGAAGATAATTTATTAAAAAGAGTTTATAACTTAATTTGATGAAACTCAATTAAATCTCTAATGAAAGGTCCGTCTGGATTTAATCATAGATGAACTTTTAATAATAACGGTTATGAATTTAAACAATCATGACAAGAAGTTAAAGATTTAGGTTATCAAGCAATTAAACACTCATCAAGTGATGAAAATATTGAGCTAACTGATGATGGTGAAGAAATTGTTCAATCTAAAAATGATAAACCAGAATATCAATTTAATGATGATTTTGAAATCAGTATTTCTAAAAAATTTATTAAAATTGAAAGTGCTAAAACTAATCCACCTAAAATGTTTAATCAAGCTAGTTTAATTAAAGAGCTAAAAAATTTAGGTATTGGTAGACCATCTACTTATAACCCAATTTTAACTAAGTTAAAAGATCGTGAGTATGTTGAATATCCTAAATCAAAACCAATTGTTGTTACAAATAAAGGATATTCAGCCAATGAATATTTATATGATCATTATTTAGACTTTTTTAACTTAAATTACACTGCTGAAATGGAAGAAAAACTAGATGAAATTACAAGAGGTGATTTTGACTATGTTAATTGATTAAAAAATATTTATAATGCTTTAAATTTTAAAGTTAAAAAAGAAATTGGTGAAGCTAAAACTGAAGCAATTTGTCCTAGATGTGGTGCTAATTTAGTGTATATTAAATCAAGATTTAATAGAGGTAGGGGATGTTCAAACTTTACTATAACTAAATGTGGTTACAGAGAATATGAACAACCTGACGGTACTTGAAAAGAATATATTAAAGAAGAAAAAAACATTGATGATAACACTAAAAAAGAAAATAAAGAATAATTTAAATATTTTATAAAATTTATCTTGTCATAAATAGTTTTATTTGGTATTGTAATAATGTAAATTTTGAAAAAAATTTACACTCAAAAAAAACAAGATATGTTATGCTTGTATAAATGTTCTAGACGATAAGTTTTTTTGATAATTTGTTCGAATGACAATGCAATAATTTAGGCTTACTGCTCATTAAGCCTTTATTATTAAAACAGCTGTGTAGAATTGTTTGAAATTTAATAGTTATGCTTGAAATTTATTATTTATATCTGTTCAATTGCTAATTTTATTAGCAACATATGAATTTATTTAATCCTTTCTTAACTTTTGTCAGTAATTCATTATGTTTTGAACAACTTCAAATAGAATAATCTATTTGATGAAATTTTAATTATAAGAAATAATAAATATAAACTTAATCATTTTTCATGCGTGTTTATTTATATTTTAATAACACATCTGCAAAATAGATTTTTATTTATTCTTAATTTTTCAAGTTTTTTATTTTTAATTATATTCTCTACTTAATCTATTTAAAATTTTAGACAATTCTAGACGAATAAGACAATTTTTAATATCAAAAAAAGCAAATAGGTAACTATTTGCTTTTTTTATGACTAGAAAACCTAATTATTATTAATAATATCAACTGTAAATGCAATATTGAATAAATTCTAAAATTGTGCTATTATATAATGGTAGGTTGTATATTCACACAATATTGTTAGTAATTTTATTATTAACAAGACAACTCTATAAAAACACAGAAAAAACAGCTCAAATTTAGATGGGCTGTTTTTTTATAATACTTATAATTTTTCAATTTCATTATCAATATTTATCATAACTAGTCTTAAAGGTTTACCCCCAAACTGTTCATTATATTTAGTATGAGTTTGATCTTTTGCACTTTTTAAATGTAATATTTCTCCTTTAACATATTTCTTTAAGTCAAAATGTAAAAATGGATCAAATAAGTTTTTATAAAAATCTGGGTGAATATGAATATAAGTATTAATTTCTACTATAAATTTTTCCTCTTTTTTATTAATATCTATAGTTAAAATATTTCAATCAGTTGAAAGCAAATACATTTTATGATTATCTTCATCTTTTTGTTCTAAAACCACTTGTTGCATATGATTAGATTTTATCTTCTTAAATGCATTGTAATTTAAACTATCTTTTTGAGAATTAATTGAAGCTTGATCTCTTTGATTAATAAATTGATCTGAAATATCAAATAGTACATATTCAAATTTATCTATATTAAAAAGTGTTCATAATCAATTATTTTTAAAAAAAATCATCTAGTTTTTACTATTTTCTTTTCTTAGTATAGGTTCATTATTTTTATCAAACAGATCATCATAACTATAGTTCGCTACAACACCATTTGCATAAGACAAATAATCTTTCAATTCAGTCAAAGCTTTATTCGTGCTAATAGATTTTTGTTGTTCAATATAATCTTGTTTTTCTTTTTGATCTTTATAAACTAAATTTAATAACATATCTACATAATCATAATTTAAAAATAAATCTCACTTAGCTTTTTTATCTTCTAGTTTTAATTCGATTTTGTTTACACTTTCTTTTTTACTAGAAAACAAAAAATAAGTAACTAAACTAGTTAGTAAAACTGTAATTAATGATATAAATATGTAAATGTATTTTTTACACTTTTTCATTTTGCTCTCCTAAAAGAAATATTCCAAGTAGTGGCAAATTATACTCATCAACTATTTCTTTTTCAAACATTGAATGTATTTCATCTTTATGAATAACAGCATTCAGTATGTTTGAAATTACTTCTAAACTTATAATATTATGTTCTGATTGATTAAATAAAATAATTTTATCTATAACCACTTTTTGATCATTTTTTGAAATTAATAATCTAAATATTAATTTATCTTTTCTCAAATAATAAACATTGCTATTTCCGTGTTTTGATTCTTCACCAAGGAAATATTTGTTAAAATAATTATCTTTAAAAATAAAGGTTTTCTTTGGTAAATTTTCTTTTTTAGTTTTGTTTAAAAAGCTTTGATTATGTTTATTTTCTTGTTTTAATTTTCAAAAATCTAAAGGTTTGTATTCAAACTTAGAAATATTACTTAATAAAAATAATCAGTTTTCTGAATAAAAGTCAAATAGTCTTTGAAGGTGAATTGAGTCTTGATTTTTTTTATATGCTTCTGATAATTCTTTAATCTTTTTAAATAATATTTGAATTTGTGATTTTTGAGTTTGTGATTTAAAAAAATTATCTAATTTAGCAATATTATTTTTAAATGTATTAGCTAGTAACACATCTATCATTTCTTTAGTTTGACTAATTTTAATATCATCAACACTAATATTTATATTAAAACCATCTACGGGTTTAAAAATATAATTATTTTGTTTAGTTTTATTTGTTATAAGTAAAAAAAGGTAGAACAACAAAAGGAATAATTGCAAAAAGTATTGAAATATAAGTAAGTACTTTTTTATTATTTTTTTTCATAAATATTTCTCATGCTATATCTAATTACTTTTAAATCTATATTGCTATTATTATTTTCTTGACTTCTTTTTATATTATTAATTTCATCTAAAACTTCTATTAAAATATCATTATATTGACGTTTTGCATGAAGTTCATAAAATGAAATATCATCATTTTTACTTTTATATTTTTTTAAAAATTCTTTTCTAACCTTGTCTTTATCATCAGTATTTCTATTAATATTTGCAAAATCTATCTTCTCTAATTTTTGACTAATTTGTTCAACAAATTCCTTTAAAGTTTTTTTAACTTCTTCATTAACCATAATAGTATTAGAATTTTTTTTAAAAAAGTGTTCAATATTTTCTACTTGTTCTTTTTTTCATTTATTAATTGATTCAGTTTTATTTTTAAAATTTTTAATAAATAAGTTGTTGGTTTTAATTATTGATTGTTTATATGTTTTAATTTCTCTTATAGAATAAATGTCTGGTGATAGTTCTTCAAAGATTTCATCTATTTTATCTAAGAATTCTTCTCAAATATTTTCTAATTTTTCACTTAATTGATCATTAGAATCTTCATTTAAATCTTCAATATATTCTTTTAAAGCTTCATTAAACTTATTATTTCTTTTTTCAAAAATTTTATTTTCAATTTGTTCTAATTGTTCTTTTAGATTTTTATAATCTTTAAATCACAAAAGATCAGTAAATATTTGAAAATAGGTTTTATCATTAATTTCATATTTTAAGATCTTTAAAGCTTTAGACTTATCATAAACTAAGTAAATAGCTTGCTTATTTTTAAAACTATCTAGATCTTTAATATCATTAATGTTAAAAACAATTACTTCACTTGGGTATTTATCATTAATTTTAGTTAATAAATTATTGTTAGTTTTATATACATAATCAATTAAGTCTTGTTCTAATGTTTATACTTATCATCATAAGGATTAAAGTTAAAATCAAACTGATTAATATGTTTTAATACTCAATACCAATCATTAATTAGAGTTTTTGATAAAGTGTGTTTTGCTTTTAAAGCTACTTGTTGATAGTGAGTTGTTACTGATTCAATACTTCTATTACTAATAAA
Organism: Mycoplasma leachii PG50; assembly: GCF_000183365.1. NCBI lineage: Bacteria > Bacillati > Mycoplasmatota > Mollicutes > Mycoplasmatales > Mycoplasmataceae > Mycoplasma > Mycoplasma leachii. The sequence continues at coordinate 912,962 of NC_014751.1, forward strand.
AGGTATATAAAAAGTTAAAACAAATTTTAAATCATTAATCATAGCATTGCTAATATTTTCTTGTTTTAAAGTATAAAGTTGTTTTTGTTGATGATCTTTTAAATATAAATTTAATAATTTTTTAATATTTTTATTATCATAAAACTTAAGTTCTTTTTTATTAATAATTTTTTCTCTATTGTTATTTTTTAAACTACAACTAGTAGTTAGAATTAGAAAAACTACTAAACTAATTGGCAATCACTTTTTCATAAAAGATGTCCTCTAAATTCTTAGTTTTAACTCCTGAATATAAAATTTTTCCTTTATGAATTAAAGTTAACGAATCAACATATTTATCAATTTCAGATAAATTGTGTGAACTAATTAAAATAGAAATATTTTCTTCTTGATTAATTTTTTTTAAAAAAGAAAATAGTTCATATCTTGCTGTTGGATCTAAATTAGCAGCAGGTTCATCTAAAATTAAAAGTTTAGGATTATGTAATAAGGCTTGAATTAATAAAATTTTTTTCTTTTGTCCTGAAGAAAAATTATAAGGTTTTTCATTAATTAAATTACTAATATTAAACATTTCTAAAAACTTATTAATCTTATACTCAACTTCTTTTTTATCTAGCATTGATAAAAACCCTAAATAAGTTAAATATTGAATTGTTGTTAATTCTTTTGGAAAAATCGCAACTTCAGGAACATAACCAATATATGATTTAGCTTGTGCTTTTTTAATATTAATATTATTAATTAAAACTTCTCCTTCATATTTACTAAAAGCTCCAATTATTGTTTTAATAGTTGTAGTTTTACCTGCTCCATTTTCTCCAATAAAAGCATGAAAACTTCCACTTTTAACACTCACATTAATATCATTAACACCTCTATTAGTATCAGTAAATATTTTAGTCAAATGATTGATCTTTAAAATGTCATTCATACTATTTATAATCCTTTCTAACATACATATAAAACACTAAATAAAATAATAAACTAACTACAATAATTCATATTCCAAATAAAATATTTTTATTAAAAATTTGTTTATCTCTAGTTATTGCAAATAAACTAGGTGAAGAGTCAAGCAAAAAGTTTGTTTTGCTTTCTGTTAATTCATATCGAATTTTAATTTTTTTCTTTTTCATATTTATCATATCCAGCAATATAATAATCATGATCAAAGATTTTAATTTTAATTTAAGAATCTAAATAACTATCCTTTTTATTAACATCTTTTAATAGAGCTTGTAGTAAAACTGAATTCTGATAATTAAAATAAATATAATTCATTAAGCTTGTAGCTAAATATAATTGTTTTTCATAAATTGACTCTAGTTTTTTATCAATAATTGCTCTTGAATCAAAAATAATTAAATTAGAATTTAAATAATTATTAATTTCAAATTTATCATCATTTAAATATTTAGAAATTTCATCAACTAATTTATTATGTAAGTTATTGAAATAGTTATTCTTATCTTTAATAGTTTGATATTCTTTTAAATTAATATGTTGTTTAATAAAATTATCAACAAATCTTTTGACAATTTGATTAAATGTTTTATCGTTTAAAACTTGATAAACATTATTTCATTTTAAAATTCCAGCTAAATTATTTTCTCTTGAAAAATCGTTTTCATCTTCAATAAAATTAGTGTTAATGTCATTAGCATTTTTCTAACATAAATAATATCTCTAGATCTAGAGTTAATCTTTTTATTATTAATATTATTGCTTGAAAGTATTGTACGAGATTGTAATAACCCAGGTATTACATACATTTGAACTAACTTATCATTTTTTAAAACACTATATTTGTTGTAATTAGAATTTTTAACTAATTTATATTTATAAGAAATATCATCTAAATCATTATAAATAAAATTATTTAAATTAGAACTAGAATTACTAAACTGATTAAAGATATTTCTATTTCTAAAATTAAAGACATTAATCAATTGATAAGGTATAGAAAATCAAGAATAAGTTGTTCATAAAGTTGAAGAGTTATTCGAAAATTCTAAAGCTTTTTTTAAATATTTGACTTGTTCATCATTAAACTCTTTATCTTCACTACCATTTGGAATCACTAATAATTCATCTTCATTATTAATAAAACAAGCTTCCGATTATTTGAATGATGATATGGATATTTTTGATTTAAATAATATCCTACTTTATTTAAATTTGAAGTTGTATTACTTGATAAAACCATTCCTATAATTGATAAAAATATAAATAAAACTAGAGGAATAGTTAATGCTATTTTTTGTGTTAACTTATAACTTAAAATAGTTGTTATTAAACTAATTAATAAATAAGTAATTAATCCTACAAATCATAATAATAAACTAGTTAGTATTAAATTTATAAATGAATAATTAGCATATAAACTAACTAAAAAACTAATTAATAAAATACTTGATCAAATTAATCCATAAAAACTTAAGCACAATAATTTTCCTAATATTAAACTATTTCTTGAAATTGGTTTTGAAAAACTAATAATTTCTAATCCTTTTTGATCTAAATCCTTAAAGATATTTAACGATTTAATTGCACTAAAAATAACAGTAATAATTAGTAATAAAAATATATATAAATAACTTGATAATCTTAAATATTTTTCATCAATAGCAAATTTAAATATCAATCCTATAATAATTGAAAATACTAGAGTAAATATAAGTAAAAGATATGAACTTTTTTTATATAAAATTGTAAAAAAAAGCAAATTGAGAGTGTTTAAATATTGATATTTTCATATAAACCTATGGCAGTGTCCTTTTGTTAAATTTGTATATTATTAATTATAAAAATTATAAATAAAATAACAATAAATAATAAAAAATAGCCTCTTATCTAGCTATTTGTTTAGGTATTTACTATTTACTTCAAACATTACATATCTTAATGGTGAACCACCAAATTTAGCATTAAATTTGTTCAATGCTGGAGAAGTTCTATCTCTAGAAACACTAATTACTGCATTAACATATTCATCTAAAATAAATACATCTCTATCTAATTTGCTCTTAGTTAACTTAGGATAGATATTTATATAAGCAAGAAGCTCTACAACAGTAGGTTTTTTAGGTGTTTTTTCTAGTTTTATTTCTAAAATATGCCAATCTTCTGTTAATAAATAAAAATTATAATAAACAAGTTCTAGATAAGAAGATTTTCTTTTTTCTAAAACAAATTGAGAAATATTATTCGAATATATTTTTCTAAATAGTCCAAAGTCTACTGCATTCTTTTCTGCTTCTTCTCCTAGTCTAGTTACATTTGCTTTAAATCCATTAAAAATATTATGTAAGACGAAATTAAACTTATCTAAGTTAAATAAAGTTCATAATCAATTTTGACTAAAAATAGAGTTTAAGTTAGTAGCAAAATTTCTAACAGGATATGGTTCATTATCGTTAAATGAACCACCATCACTACCATATCCTGAGTTTATATTGTTAGCATAGGTTAGATATTTATCTAAATTATTTAACATTTCTTTTTCATTTATATTAAATTGGTTCTCTTTATATTCTTTAATTTTTTCTTTATCACTATCAAATATAACATCTAAAATTTGATTAACATATTCACGTTGAACAAAACGATCTCAACTATCTTTTTTTTCGTCTTTTTTAATAGAAAATCTATTAATACTTTGACTTTTATTATTAGAGCAAGAAATGGTGGTTAAGCTAAAAGTTGAAAAAATGGATAGTAAAATTAACGACAAAGTTTTTTTAAACCTTAACATATTATTTTTCCTTTCACAATAAAATACCATCTCAAGGATATCCATACTCATTAACTATATGCTTTTCAAAAATTGAAATGAAAGCATCTTGTTGATTGTGAAAAACTCCAAGGTGTATTGCATCTGAAATTGTATCTATATTAATTCTAGTAACTGGAGACTCATAAAACAAAATGAACTTGTCAATCTCTAATTTTTTACTATCATTTTTAACGAGAGTTCTAATAATAAATTTATCTTTTTTTAAATAAATAACACTAAGATTTGTCAAGTCTTCATTTTCTTTTCCCGTTTGTACTAAATCTAAATTACTATCAGAAAAAAGATAGTTAGTCTTTGGTTTTTCTTTTTTATCAATGGCTTTTAAAAATTCTTTAGAATGAAGTTGCTTTTTGTTGTTGGCTTCTAATTTTCAAAAATCAACAAATTTTACTTCAAATTTATCAAGATTTTTAAAAACAAATAACCAATTTTCAGAATAAAAATCTTTTATTTCTTTTAAGTTTTCTGAATTTTGATTTTTTAAATATTTAGAAGTTAACTCTTTAGCTTTAGATGCTAGTATTTCTTTATGTTCTTGTTGTTTTTTTACAAATTCCTGTTGTTCAATCTTAGAATTCTTAAAAGTTTCATCAATAAGTGCCATTAATAATTTCTTAGTTTTAGTTTCTTTATCATTATTCAAATTATCATAAACATCAAATCCAGATGGTATAACTAGATTTAAATTCTTAGGATTATTATTTATAAAAAACAAAGCGGGTAAAATCAAAAAAGGTAAGATTGTGAATCCAATCGAGATCTTAATAAGAGTTTTTTTATTCCTGCTCATAAATACCTCTCATACTAAATCTAGCTATTTTTCAACCATTTTTATTAACTTCATCTAATGACTCTTTTAAACGCTCATTATATTGGTTAGTTGCATGAAATTCAATGAACTTAGCATCATTACTGTTATCATTAACTTTTTTGACTTCTTCTTTATCTTTTTTATTTTTTAAAGCATTATCATATTCAGTTTTTCTTTTATCAAAAATAGTGGCTTCTAACTCTTTAATTTGCTTTTCTAAATCAATGGAATCTTTAAAAATAAATAAATCAGTTGTTATTAAAAACTCAGTTTTATTGTTATTTTCATACTTTCATATTTTAATAGCTTTATTATTATCAAATACTAAGTACAAAGCTTCTTTTTTTGAATAAATATCTTTTATGCTTTCGTTAACAGATTTATTTAAGGAAAGTTTTATAATTTTTTGAACATTTTTATTTTTAACACCAGAGATTAGTGAACCCAAATCCTTTTCAACTTGATTAAAAAGTTGTTCATCCTTATTAAATTTATTATATAAATCTCCATAGGGATTAAAATTGTATTTAAATTGAGTAATGTTATCTAAAACCCAATATCAATCATTTTTTAAAGTTTGTTCTAGTGAATTTTTTGCCTTTTGAATTACTACTCGATAATGTTGACCAACATGATAATCTAAACTTCTATGAATAAATATTGGATAAAAAGTTAACCCATACTTTAATTCACTAAATTTAGAATCAGAAATATTCTCTTGATCGTTAATATAAGAATTTTTTAATTTGGAATCAGTGAAATACAAATTCAATAATTCATTAATATATTTATTTTTATATAACTTATTTTCATTCTTGTTTACAGTTGCATCAACTTTAGTGTGCTTACTAGTAGAACAAGAAACTGTTAAAAAAGTAAATATGCTTGAAAAACCAATTAATAACTTTTTCATACAACTCCTTTTTAAATTCTACTTATAATCTTTTTTTCTATATAACTCAAGCACAACTAATAATTCAATTCCAATAACTATAACTCATAAAACAAATAACACATTCTTATTAACTACTCTTTTTGATCTACTAATACTAAATAATTCATTTGCTGATTCAAATAAGTAGTTATTATTACTTTTAGTCAGATTAAATCTTAAAACAGTTTTAGTATCTTTATCCTTTTTTTCATATTGAGTTTGATAGCTACTATATCCACCAATATTATATTTATAACTATTAATATCTAATTTAACTTGAAAATCTCCAAAATTATCACCATCAGGGTTTTTTAACATCCCTTGATAAATTAATGAGTCAGTATGATTAAAGTAAATATAGTTTAAAAGACTAATTGCAAAATATAAAATTCGTTCATTTTGTGATTGTAATTTATTATGTCTTTTAATAGCATACTCATCAAAAATAGTAATGTTATTGTTATTATAACTATAAATTTTAGATTCTTTATTATTTAAGTATTTAGATAAATATTCCATTAATTGTTTATGAATTTGTTTTAGATCACTAGTTTTTTTAATTTGTTTATTAAAGCTAGTAACAAATTCTTTTGCTATTTGATTAAATACAGGATCACTTAAAGCTTCATAAACATAAATTCATCTTAATCTTCCAACTAAATTAGTTTTATTATCAGTATGTAATTGATTTTTATCTTCTAAAAATTCTTTATCTTTATTATCAGCACCTTCAGCTGCATAAATAATATCAAAATCAACTATTTCTTCATGACCTGAAGTATTATCATTTTTTTGACTATGAATAGAATGAGATTTTAAAATTCCTGGAACTATATATTTATAAGTGCTGTTTTTACTTGTTTTGTATTTTTTAAGATTAGGTTTTTTTTCTAATTTATATTTATAAGAAATATCATCTAAATTATTATAATAAATATATTTATCTAAATTAGAATTACTTTTATCTGATAATGAAGCAAATAAATTTTTATTTTTAAAATTAAACACATCAACTAATTGATATGGAATTGATAATCAAGAATAAATTTGTCAAATATTTGAAGAACTATTTGAATAATCAACTACATCTTCTAAGTATTTAACTTGTTCTATACTAAACTCTTTATTATTAACTCCATTTGGTATTAAAAATAATTCATCTTTATGATTGTTTAAATAATAAGGTTCAACATTTGCTTCGTTTCCTGAATGATGATTTTTATATTCTTTGTTAATATAAAAACTAGCTTGATCAACATTAGATTTAACATTAATAGATAAAATCATCCCAGTTAAACTTAAAGGAATAAATAAAACAAATGGAATAATCATAGATATTTTTTGAGCTAATTTATAACTTAATAAGACTGTAAATAAACTAAATAATAAATAAGTAATTAACCCAACAAATCCTAATAATAAACTAATTAAAAATAAATATAAAAATGAATAAACTGCATATAAAGATAAAAAACCACTAATTAATAAAGTTAAAGATCAAATTAATCCAAAAAAAGTCAAGCATAATAATTTACCAATAATTAAAGATTCTCTAGTTAATGGTTTTGATAAACTAATTATTTCTAATCCTTCTTGTTCAAAATCTTTAAAAATATTTAAAGCTTTAATACAACTAAAAACAACAGTTAAAGTAATTAAAATAAAAACATATAAAAAACTTAATAACTCTACGTATTTATTATTAACTACAAACTTTAAAATAATTCCAATAATTAATGAACTAATTAAAGTAAAAGCAGGTAAAAGTGTTGAACTTTTTTTCTTCAAAATAGTATAAAAAGCAAATTGTGAGTATTTAAAAGCATTCAGTTTCATAAAATATCTTTCTAAATTTAAAGTTCTTATTTATAAAAATTATAAATAAAAATTATAACAAATTCAATTTAACAATAAAAAAGACTTACATTTTTTTGTAAGTCTTTTTTAAGATATTGAGTTTGGTAGTGCTCCACCAATCAATAAAAGAATAAAACATAAAATAAATAAGTATGAAATTATTGGTAACATTGCTTTTAAATATTTAGCATAGCTCATTCTAGATAATGAACAAGCTCCCATTACAACTCCTGAAGTTGGAGTAATCAAATTAACTAAACCTATCGCAAAAGTAAATGCCATAATCGATCCAGAAGAAGCATAAGCTTGTAATTGATTAGTTTTGCTATCAACTAAAGATTTAGCTAAAAGTGGAAAAATAGTTGTTGCAAATCCAGATGAAGATGGAATTAAAAATGCTAATGGAATAAATACTATAAACAAAATAATAACCTTAGCTATTTGATTATTAATTTCACCAATTGAACTCAAAATGCCTTTAACAAATAAAGATTGTAGATTAGTTTGAACTAAAATATAACCAACTCCAGCAGCTGTTGCTATTATAAATGCTACTGATAAAATATCTGAAGCTCCCTCAAATCATTTTTTAATAAATGCAGCTTCACCAATTGAATTAACAATAGCTAATATAATTGAAGATAACAAGAAAAATGCAGCAACATTATCTAGATCACCATTTCCTCACCCTGGAATAAAAGCAGTTAAATAAGGAATATTTCTTTTAATTCAAACAGCTTGTTCTGCCATTTTAGTACTATTAAAAATTGAATCTCATCCAACTAAATAAAAAATCATTACTAAAAAACTAATTGCAAAAATAACTAAAGAAACTTTCTTTTTTCAATCTAATTTAATAGTTTTGCTTACATGTGCTAAGAAAAATTCTTTATCTCCTTCTAGCGTTGAAAAAGTCACAGATTTAGAAGGATTTTTTTTAACTTTTAAAGCATATAAAAGCGTAAAAGTAGTAGAAAAGCTAGTTAATAATAATCAACAAATTATTCTTCAAATTAATCCATCTCCAATTGTTAATTTAACTGTAGAGCTATCAATACCACTATTAATAGCAGAAACTGCAATTGGTATTGCAAATGGATTAACTGTTGATCCAATTACTCCGGTTCCAGCACCAACCATTAAAATTAAAACACCTGTAAAAACATCAAATCCTGCCATTAACATAATAGGAATAAAAATCATATAAAATCCTAATGTTTCTTCAGCAAATCCTTCAACTGAACCAAAAATTGAAAAGAACAACATTAAAGGAATTATAGCAAAAGCTTCTTTTCCTTTTAATTTAGCAATAATAGCTTGTGAAAAGCCTTCTAAAGCTTTTGTTGAAACCAAAATGTATAAAAAAGCACCAATTGAAATTGTAAAAATTATAATATTTGATTTTAAAACAAATCCTTTAATTGGAGCATAAATTACATCAATTAAACCAATTGGTTGAATTGTTGCTAATCCTTTAAAAACAGCATCTCCGCTATGTTGAATAAGATAATCTTCTTTTGCTCAACCTTGATTATTATAAATTCAGCCAAGTGATAAATTTGAATTCATAAAATCAATTCAAGTTTGAGAATTACCTGCATCTAAGTCAGCATGTTTACTAGTTCAACTATCATATATTGGTTTTAAGACAGAATCATATTTTCAATCATCAAAACTAATTGTTTTAACTAACTCTGTTTTAGTTTTTGATCAATATAATATTCAAGAAACTAGCATTAAAATAAGCATAATTAAAAGAAGAATACTAAAAGAAGAAATCATCTTTAATCTTTTTTTTCTTTTAATATTACTATTAAGATTATTAACTTCTGTATTTTCAACTTTAATATGCATAATAACTCTTTCTATTTTTTAGTTTTAATATGTATTTAAAAAATGTTAATAATATACATCAAATAATTAAATTCCCTTAGAATTTAAACTTTTTTGTAGTTCTCTATAATTTGGTAAATAATTAGCCATATGTCTTCAAAAATCTTTTGAATGATTAGGATATAAAATATGAGTTAATTCGTGAACTATTACATAGTCAATAATTTCAGAATTAAAATGTAAGAGCTTAGTATTATAAATTATATGTCTTTTTTTTGAATAGCACAACCCTCATTTTGCTTTCATCACTTTAACACTAATGTTTTCAAAACTAAGATTCATTTTTTCAGCTCATATTAAAGTCTGATTAATAAATCAATTTTTATATTCTTTAGCTAAAAAATTATAAATTTTTTCTAACTGAATTTCATTATCATAATAATTTTTAATAATGATTTTATTATTGATCTTTTTAGTATGAATATTTTGATCAACTAACTCTATATCAACCGATTTTTCAAAAATCTTAATTCAAGGCTTATTGGTATAAAAATCATAAACTCTTAAAAATTCATAATTATTTTGAATTTTTACAAGTCTAGATATATGTTTATAAATAAATTGTTCTATTAAATATACAGGTGTATTAATTGGAGCACTAATTACTATTTGATTATCAATTAATCTTAAAATTGTATTTTTTTGATTTTTAAAATATATATAATAAGTTATCAGATTACCTTGATAACTTAATTGATGTTTTTCTTTTCTAGACATTAAATTTAAAAAAGCATACATCTCCGTCTTGCATTATGTATGTCTTTCCTTCTAAGCGCATTTTCCCAGCTTCTTTAATTGCTTTTTCACTACCTAATAACAACAAGTCATTAATTGAATAAATATCTGCTTTAATAAATCCTTTAAAAAAGTCAGTATGAATCACTCCAGCACATTTAGGAGCAGTTCAACCTTTTTTAAATTGTCAACTTCTTACTTCTTGAACTCCTGCTGTAAAAAATGTTTGTAATCCCAAAGTATCATAAGCAGCTCTAATTAATTGATCTAAACCAGATTCTTTAATTCCTAATTCTTTTAAAAATTCACTTTTTTCTTCTTTTGAAGCCTCAGATAGATCTTCCTCTATTTTTGCACAAATCTTAACTACTTGAGAATTTGATTTACTAGCAAATTGTTTAACTTTTTTAACATAATCATTATCTTCTAATAATTCAGTATCACTAACATTACATATATAAATAATTGGTTTAGAAGTTAGTAATTGATAACTTTTTAAAAGATCTGCTTGTTCTTCACCTAAATCTAAACTATTTAATAAAGATCCTTTATTTAAAGTATCTAATAAATAATTTAAAAAATCATATTCAATTTTAGCTAATTTATCACCTGATTTAAATTTAGGTAAAATTTTATCTAAGCGCTTTTTAACTGCTGTTTGATCTGCTAACATTAATTCTAAATTAATAATTTCAATATCTCTAATTGGGTCAACACTATTTTCTACATGCATAATCTCTTTATCGTCAAAACATCTAATAACTTGGCAAATAGCATCAGTTTGTCTAATATTTGCCAAAAAAGCATTGCCTAATCCTTCTCCTTGACTAGCTCCAGCAATAAGTCCTGCAATATCAACAAATTCAATAGTTGTAGCTACTCTTTTTTTAGAATTAAAGATTTTAAATAGTTCATCTAATCTATAATCTGGAACTTCAACAATCCCTACATTTGGCTCAATAGTTGCAAAAGGATAATTTGCAGCTTCAGCTTTTGATTTAGTAATTGCATTAAATAATGTAGATTTTCCAACATTTGGTAAGCCTACAATCCCAACTTGTAATCCCATATTATTTACCTTTCTATTTTTTAATAATGATTTAATTTATTTAACAGTTTTTTTTAATAATTTTTTTTAATTGTATCTTTAAAGTTTGTCGGCTTAGCTCAATGAACAAATCAAATTGATCACAACTTCTAAATTTATATTTAGCTCCAATTCTAATTAACTCTCATCTTATTGTTTTACTTGGATGTGATTTTTTTAGTTCTATAATATCTCCAATTTCAAGCTCTTCATAGTTCATATTATTTACTCTCTTTTAAAATTTGTTGATATTTTCTTGGATATAAATTATTGGTGTGATCTATTTTTTTATAAAACAAATTAATTCTAGTTCCAAACCCAGTATCTTCTAATTCTTGAATATTAATTAATTTTAAGTTCATTTTTTGATCTTTATTTTTTAAATCTTTAATTTCTTGATAAGCTTTAGGTCCTTTTAATAAAATAAATGAGCCATTAACTTTAACTAATTGCACACCTAATTCTAAAATAATATCTAAATAGGCAACAGCTCGAGAAATTACTATATCAAATTGTTCTTTATAATCATTTGTTAATTCTTCAGCTCTTTTATTCAAAATCTCAACATTATTTAAATTTAGTCTTTTAACTAAGTATTTTAAAAAATTAACCTTTTTATTATTAGATTCAATTAAAGTTAATTTAATATTTGGAAAAAAGATTTTTAAAACAACCCCAGGAAATCCAGGACCAGTTCCGATATCAGCTATTTTTTGATCTATTATTTGAAATTGCTCAACAAATAATAAAGAATCTAAAAAATGCTTTTCAAAAACTTCATTTAGTTCAGTAATTCTTGTTAAGTTATATTTTTGGTTTTCTTCTATTAAAATTTGATAATAAAGATTAAGCTTATTTTTTATTTCTTGATTTATAGTAAAGTTCTTATAATTTAAAAATATATCTCAATTACTAAACATTAAAATAAATTATGCTTTGCACTTAAAAAGTAAATAACTCCACTATAAATACTAAAAAATGTTGCAACATACATTGGAAGTAAAACTAATTGATTTTGTCAATCTAACTCAACTCAACTAAATACTTTTAAATTAACAAAAAATAATAATGATAATCCAATCATTTGAAAAGTGGTTTTTAATTTACCACCAATTCCAGCAGCTAGAGTAATTCCTTTTGAACTTAAAATCATTCTAATAAAGTCAATAAAAGTATCTCTTAAAATTAAGACTACTGTCATTCAAATTGGCAAAACTCCTAAACTAGAAAATAAAATTAAAGTAGCATTTACTAATAGTTTATCTGCAATTGGATCAAAAAACTTACCAAAATTAGTTACTAAATTATACTTTCTAGCAATTCATCCATCTAAAAAATCAGTCAAAGAAGCGATGATGAAAATAGCTCCTGAAAAAAATCAAGCAAATTTACTAAAATTATTAAATACACTCCCATTTATATAATGATTAACTAATAATAAAATTATAATAACTGGTACTAAAGCAATTCTAATTGTTGTTAAAATATTTGGAAGATTAATTGTTTTTTGTTTCATAATATCACCTTTTTTAATATACATATAAATTTTAAAAAAATAGATTATATTTTGCACTAAATATATTATAAAACCTAAATTTTACAAAAATAAAACCTACATTAAGCTGTAGGTTTTTTACTAACTTGTACTTCTGAGTTCTCTAAGTCATATTTTTTTCTTCTTTTTTCTTGAATGAATCAAAAAACAGAAACTGAGACAAGTTCTAATAAAGTTAAAAGAACAAATAATGGACCTTGATAGAAATTAGCTTTAAATCAACTAGTATTTTTAGTTAGCACTTCTAGTGGAACAACAATAGTAAAGAAGCTCATTGTTACAAATAAAACTAGACATGATGCTGCAATTAATCCTAAAACTATAAATCCTTTTTTCTTTTCAACTTCAACTTTATTAGTTTTTCTATTAAATAACGCCCCAATAATTAATGTAACAATCATTACAAATGATAAACAAGCATTAGAAGTTGCAACTATTTGAATTGGATAAATTACTCCATTAGTTGAACTAATTGCTTGTTCAACTGTTGCTGTATTTGTTAATCCAACTGTAGCTAAAGTTCCAACAAGAATAAATGTTGAAAAAACAGTAATAGCAAGACACGCTTGAATAATTCCTATTTTTTTCAATGAAATATCTTTTTGTGATGGTAAATATAATTCATCAATAATATCTGATTCAATAACAACAAATGATACATAAGATAAATTATTAGATCCAATTGAACATATTACTATAATAATTACTGATGTTAAAATATTAGCAATTCTTGAAACAACACTACTATCAGTGGCTTTAACAACTTTTCCACCATTAAACAATCTTTCTAAAAGTTTAACAATTGATCCATCTGGTGAACCCATTAATAAAGAAATTGCTATTAAAGTATAAAATACTGAAACAAAAATCATTCCTAAAATTAAAGCTTTAGGAACTACATCTTTGTGTTTTGCTTTTCTTTGTGAATTACATATAAAAATAAAACCATCAAAAGCAAATAAAATTCCACCAAAACCTCTAAAAAATAGCAATGGATTAAAGTTGGTTGTTGATCATTCTTCTCTTTTTATTTCTCCAGTTGGAGTAGTTGTATCAAATCCACCACTTAAAAAAGCACCATTTTTATCAAATAAAACTACACCAGCAATAAGAGCTATAACTAAAGGTATAAATTTGAAAATAGTTCCAAATGCTTGATATTTTCTAGATATTGATAAGTTAAAAATATTAATTAAGGCATTAATAATTATAATTACGATTCCAGTTGATAAAAATATTAATAAAAAGTGAATCCCTTTTAATTGTGCAGTACTAAACATCATCAAAATGAATGTTATAAAAAATGAAACAAACATTGATTGCATTACTGGTAAATAAAAAAAGGCGTTTAAAATTGCAAAAAATGATCCAACTTTTCTATTAATAAAAAGTTTAGTTCAAACTCCAATAGTTCCACTTCCACCATTTCTAGTAGATGATGCTATTTCTAAAAACAAATAAACCATTGATACACAAACAGTTCCAACTATAATTCATAAAATAATGGCAATTATAGGGTTTCTTGTATCAAGTAGAATTTCTTTATTTTTAAAATAAACTCCAGCACCAACAACAGAACCTATTGTCATTGCAAATAAAGTTAAAAATTCTAATAATTTTCCTTTATTTTTCATATTTCCCTTTCTTTATTTTTATATATACTTATAAGTTCAAGTCTATTAATAGAAATAATAACACATTATAAGCAGTTATTACAACTAAATATTTTGTTAATAAATAAAAAAGAGCCACTAGGCTCTAGCTAATTTTTTTACTAACACTTTTACTCTTTTATATATCAAACAAAATATTGCATGATTAATTACTAACTTTATAATAGTAAATAAAAAGGTTATACCCAATATAGCAGGATTTGGTTTTTGTCCATATAATTCAAATATAAATGTAGCATTGCTTACATATGCAACCAAACTACCAAATAGTGTTGCAAATATTGAAGATAAAATAACAAATAATATCTCAAATTTTATAAAAACTTCTAATTTATTTGAATGAATAAACACTTTTTTAACAATAAAAAAAACTGTTGCAAAGCCTATAATTGCTGATCCATCAACTAACATTAATGATAATAATCCAACAGGTTCGCTTCCTAATAATAATCTCATTCAAACAGAAGCAACTGTAAATATTAAGCCTCAAAATAAATTAGTTGATATTAAAACAATAGCTGATACTCAATAATTAATTTCTAATTTTAAATAAGGTGCACTTGCAAAAAGTACTAAAGCACCCATTGCATATTTAGAAAATAAAGTTAGTAATATTTGTAAAGCAAGTAATGTTGCTAAAAGTGCGATTTTGTTAGTAGATAGTAAAAAATATTGTCTTAGCATTTGAACTTTACTATATTTTGTTTGTTTTTCTAGTTCAAAATTATTATCTTGTTCTTGTTTTTTGTTGTAAGCTATCATTTTTTAAACAAAGACCTCCTATAAGTCTTTTGTTCTGATTATATCAAAGAATAGCAACAAATATTAGACCCAAAACCATTAGCAATAAGAATAATGGTCCTTGAGAATGTTGAGCTTTTCATCAGCTATGCCCACTTCTAATAACATCTAAAGGAACTATAAAAGTAAACAATCCCATTAATGAAAAGAAAATAAAAGTAATCAATCCAAAAATTGCTAATGGTACAAATCCTTTAATTTTTTTAACTTCAACTTTGTTAGTTTTTCTATTAATGAGAGCAGCTACTATCAAACTAGCCATCATAGCAAATGATAAACAAGAACAAGTTGAAGACATAATTTGAATTAAATACAACATTCCTGAAGCTGAATCAGTTGCTTCAATAACATTAATTTGTTTATTTAAACTAATACTTGAACTTGCACCAACAATAATAAAAATTGCAAAAATTGCATATGAAATTACACCTTGAATTAAACCAATTTTTTTAAAACGGTGTTTATCATCAACAGATTTTACATAACTTAACTTATCAATAACATCTGATTCTAAACCAGCCATTCCAATATAAGAATAAGCATTTAAACCTAAAAAACAAATAATCATTGAAATAATTGCAACTATCACTTTAACAGTGTGATTTACTTGATTTTTTAATGGTTGACCATTATTAAATACTCTTTCTAATAATTGTTCAATAGAACCATCTGGAGATCCTAAAATTAAAGAAAGTGACATTATTAAATAAAACACTGCAGCAAATGCCATAGCTGAAACTAAAGCAATTGGTACAACATCAGCGTGTTTTGCTCTTTTTTTGGAATTACAAATATAAATAAAACCATCAAAAGCAAATAAAATTCCACCAAAACCTCTAAAAAATAGCAATGGATCAAAATCAGTACGAGATCATTGCTTTGATGAATCAGTTATTCCTCTAACATTAACCCCATTATTTTGCAAAGCACCAAAATGATCAGCTAAAATAAATCCAGCAATAAGTGCAATAATTAGTGGAAAAAATTTAAACCCTGTTCCAAAAATTTGAATCGCCTTAGAACCTTTAATACTAAATACATTTAATATATTAGTTAATAAGATAATAACAGCACCAACTAATAAAAAAATTAATAAATATTGATAGCCATATAACTTAAGATCAAAAATATTTAAAAAATAAGCTAATAAAGCTGAAGTAAAAATTGCTTGGTTAACCGGAGCATAAAACATTGTTTGAAAATTAGCAAAAAAAGAACCAACTTTATGTCCAAAAAAAGCTCTTGATCAAGAACCAATAGTTCCATTTTCTGTAGAAGAAGATATTTCTAAAAATAAATAAACTACAGCTATACAAGAAATTCCAACTGCAGTTCATAATACAATAGCAATGATTGGATTATGTGTTTCAATTAAAATATCTCTATTTTTAACATAAATACCAGATCCAACAATCGTCCCAACAGACATCATAAACAAAGTTAGAAACTCAAAAAATCTAGACTTGTTTTTCATATATTAAACCTTTCTTTTAACTTTAAAAATATCATAAAATTAAAAAATATAATAGCTATTATAATCAATTTTTAAAAATCTTTAAATATAATTTTTTAATTAATTCACCAATAATTCAAGCTAGTATTTCTAAAGATAATAAAACTAAAAACCATCAAGATAAATTAGTATTATTTAAATTACCAACCATTACACTAAAGCCTAAGCTATTAGAAAAGTTACTACTAATAAAAGCGATTAAAAATGGAACAGTACTAAAAAATAACATACCAATTAGCATTTGACTAGAAGCTAGTGATTTAAAAAACGATACTTTTTGTGTTCTTAAAACTAAAATAATCATAATATGAGTTAATATACACTCAATAAAATAACAAGTTTGAAATAACTCTATTGAATGTTTATCTGATCCATTTATTTTAAAACTAAAATATAAAATTATAAAGTTAATAAAACTAATTATAGTTTGAGTTAATCCATTAAATATAGCAAAAGGAACAATTGATTTAATATTTCATTTTTGTGGCTTTTTAATAGTTGATTCATCAACATTATCAAATACAAAAATTAAATTTGCAAAATCAAAAATTAAATTTTGAATAAGTAACTGGATTGGTGACATTACTTCAAATTTAAAAAAAATTGTAGATAATAGTAAAGTTAACAAAATTCCAAAATTAGAAGCAACTGTGATTTTAATGTATTTAATCGCATTACTAAAAGTTTTTCTTCCAATAATAAAAGCATGTTCTAAAGCATTTAAATCTTTTTCTAATAAAATAACATCAGCAGATTGTTTTGCTAAACTAGAAGCATTATTTACTGAAATTCCTACATCAGCTTTTTTTAAACCAATAGCATCATTAACTCCATCACCTAAAAAAGCTACAACGTTATTGTTCATCAAACTATCTATTATTTTAGCTTTATCTAGAGGAGATAATTTATAAAATATATTTACTGACTGACTAATATTTTTTAGTTTATTTTCATTTAATTTATTAAGATCTTTTCCTATTAAACTACTATTAGTATCAATTCCAACTTGTTTACATACATTTTTACAAGTATATAAACTATCTCCACTTAGTACTTTAATATCAATATTGTAATCTTTAAAAGTTTTAATAACTTGTCTAACATTATCTCTAATAAGATCATTAAACACTATCATTCCTAAATAAATTAAATCTTTATTATCAATAACATCAGAGTGTTTATAACTTAAAATTAAAACTTTATAACCTTTTTTAGTATAACTATTAACTTGATTTGTAATTTTGTTTTTATATTGTTCATCTAAACTAATAATTTGATTGTTTATATTAATAAAACTAGTAATTTCTAAAATTTCTTCTAAACTACCTTTAGTAATTAATAAATTAGATTGATTAAGTTTAATTAAAGCTGAAGATATTCTAAAGTTATGATCAAAACTTAATTGATCAATAAAATTGACATTATTTAAATTGGTTTTAAATTCATCAACAATAGCTTTATCAATACTATCAAATAAGTTATTTTGAAAATAAGCATTATAAAAAAAGTAATCTTTTAATAATTTATTTTTATGATTATTAATATCTAAATAAGTGCAAATATTAATTTTATCTAATGTTAAAGTTCCAGTTTTATCAGTTGTTAAAACATTAACTGATCCAATATTTTGCATAACCGATAGTTTTTTAATAACAACTTTATTTTTAGATAATCTTTTTGAAGCTAGTTTTAAATTAGATGAAATAATAGCAGGTAAAGCTTCAGGAGTTAGTGAAACAGCTATTGACAAACCAAATACTAAACTTGAAGTTCAATTACTAATTCCACTTTTTAATAAAGAAATAAAAGTAATAATAAATACTAGAATAGAGATTAAATAAATTAAAATCTTAGTAACTTTATTAATTCCTTTTTCATAATCAGTAATAAAATCAGCTTTTATTAAATCTAATAATGAATTAGAATAATTATCTTTATTAATATTAATTACAACAGCTAAACAATTTCCAGAAACTACTAAAGTTTCTTTATATAAAATATTTTGTAATTCTAAAAAAGAAATATTATTGTTATTAATTTGCTTTTTAATAGCTTTAGATTCACCAGTTAAAGTTGATTCATCTAAATAAAGATTTTCAGCTCAAATTACTTTACAATCACTAGGAACAATATCTCCTTTTGTTAAATAAACAACATCTCCTATTGTTAGTTGTGATTGTTTTTCTTTTATAATATCAGCTTTAATACTTTGATAATTTAATGAATTAAAATCATTTATTTCATGATTAACTATAAAAACATCATTTTCTATTATTTTAGTTAGTTTTAAATTAAGTTTATAAGCTTTATATTCTTGAATAAAATCCACAATAGAAGCTAAAAAAATCATAAAAATTATTATTAAAGCAGAGATTAAAGTAATTCAGTTTTTTTGAAATAAAAAATAAATAATAAATTCTAAAATTCCAATAAATCACAACAACAAATTAAAAGGTTCAACTAAACTCTCTAATATTTTTTTAAATATTGAAAATTTTTGAACAACAATTTGGTTAGTTCCAAATTTTGAAATATTATCTTTTCTAGTTTTACTATTTAAACCTATTTTTGTATCTAAAAAACTATTTAACTCATTAAGATTTGTATTAGCTATTTTAATTACATAATCTTGTTTTTTATAATCTAAAGATTTTTTAAAATTATCTTGTTTTTTGTTAAACATAAATACCTTTCAATACAATAATTATATATCAAAATAAAAACAAACAAAAAATGGCAGTTATATACTTGCCATTTTGTCCTTATTTATTCATTTTTTCTTTAATAGATTTAGATAATTTAAATTTAACAATTTTATGTGCAGGAACTTCAATTTGTTCTTGAGTTAAAGGATTAATTTTCATTTCAGCTTCTTTTTCTATTGTTTCAAATTTACCAAATTTAGCAAGAACAATATGATCTCCTGCAGCTAAGTTTTTACTTGCTACAATAAAAGCTTTATCAAAAATTGTTTTAATTGAAACTTTAGTCATCTCTACAAACTCAAGATCTTCATAAAGTTCTTCTAGTAACATACCTTTTGTAACTTGTGGATAAGTTTTTTTCTTTTTACGTTTTTTATTAGGTTTTGATTTTTCTGTTGTTTTTTTAATTTCAACAGGAGTAGGAAGCATAACTAATTTAGTTTCAATTACTGGTTTTGCTTCAGCAACCGGTTTTGATTCAGCTATTGGTTCTGATTCAATCATTGGCTTTGTTTCATCCATTTGTTCTGATTCAATCATTGGCTTTGTTTCATCCATTTGTTCTGATTCAAACATTGGTTTTGATTCATCCATTGGTTCTGGTTCAAGGATTGTTTTTGATTCAAACATTGTTTTAGATTCAGCTATTGGTTCTGGTTCAAGGATTGTTTTTGATTCAAACATTGTTTTAGATTCAGCTATTGGTTCTGATTCAACAACCATAATTTCTTCTTTTTTATCAGGTTTTTCAGTTTCTGTTTCAACAATAACATCACCTTCAGTTTGAATTGTGATATCTAATTTAGTTGTTGAATCTTCAACTTGAATAGTTTTTACTAAGTTCTTGTAATACAAAATGTAAAAAATCAGAGAAACTATTAGTATTAATGGTATTCAAGTAATTAAAGCAATATTACAAAACTCATCTAACCCAGCTCCTCATTTAACTGGTTTAGCTAATGTTACTCCAAAACCAGTTAAAACTGTCATAAAATCAGCACCAATTTTTCCGTTTGTCTTATTTACATTAATTAGTTTTAAAACAAAAATAGTAATAAAAGCAACGAAAAATAGTCCTAAAAGTATTCTAGCTACAAGTAGATATTTACTTGATGGTTTTTTTGATATTTTCATATCTCTTTATTTCTTTCTATTGATTATAGATTGCTATTTAAAATAGCTAATCAATACATATATAAATAGGCTTTTAAAAAATTTTTTAAATAATTATTACCTATAAATAATTATATATTTTATTAATTTATGAATTTATTTAGCAAACAAAATTTTGTAATATAGGCTTAAATTTTGATAAAATAAGAGTCTTTTTTTAATAAATAAAGCTATTTTTGAAACATTAAGCTTTTATAAAAAATATTTACTAATTGTTAAACTAAATAAAATATAAAAAAGTAACTGGATTACTTTTTTTATAAATTATTAAAGATATTACAATTTATTTTGTTAATAAAATTAAAGAAAAAAATAAAGAAAATAAAAAATTCCTAAGATCATAAGATCAAAGGAATTTTTTAACTATTTTACTTGCTTTTCTTTAGATTTAAAACTTGGAAAAGTTTTTGCATCATCTTTTGGTTCTTTTAACATCAATAATCCAATAAATGACATTAACCCTAATATAACTATTAGTACTAATTGAATAATTGCTGTTGTGGATTGGTTAATTGATTTAATTAAAGGAATTGAAGTAATGATGATTAGAGATAATGTAAAGAACATGTATCCAAATCCTCAAATTAAACTAAACATTCAACCAATAGTTTTAGGATCTGCATCTTTATATTCATGAGGTAAGTTTAAAATAACTGCCTCTATTCCTCAAGTACAAAATCCAGTTAAAAATCCTAAAATATAAAATAATACTAGTCAACCTTTATAATTACCTTCTAAAGATTTAGTTTCTTTATTATAACTAGGAGATAATCCATATTTATAAACAACAATTGAGATTATAAATAATATAATTCCAAATCCTATAAGTGTTGCTATATATCATCTTCTTTTTAAATTAAATCTTGATCATAACCCAATTACCACTGGACCAATAGTTCCTGCAAATAAAAATAATATTTGTCAAATTCTTATTTGAGTTCCCATTGACTCATTTTGTAAACCAGAAATTCAAGGAAATAACACTAAACTTAGTGAAGTTGGAAACACAGCAACAATTAATCAACCACCAAAAACTAATAATCAAGCATAAGTAGCTTTGGTTTTTAAATAATCTTTTAATACTTTAAATCCATTAACTTTAGGTTCATTTGAATCTTTTTTAACATCAAAATTAGTTCCTAATAAAAATACTGCAATTAGTGGAATTAGATAAAGTAATGACATAACTAAAAAGATTGTTCTTCAGTTACTTCTTAACATATCAACACTTGCACTATTTCCAGCAATAACAAATGGTACAAGAGAAATAATTGAACCTAGTGGGAAAAATGCGATTGCTATTTGAGAATAAATAGGCTTTGTTTTTTTAGTAAAGAAGTTAGCAGCAACTGGTTGAAATAATATAGTTAACATTGTTCCACCAATAGCCATAACTGTTCTTAAAATTAAAAACAATACATAACCATATTTTGCACCTGGCATAAAAATTGCTGGTAAACCAAATAAGGTCATTATACAAGCAATTAGAGTTGCTTTTTTATGTGCAAATTTTACTAACAAAAAGGCAACAACAACTGAACCAATACCTCTACCAAAAGTAATTGCTCAGTTAGCAGCTTTATCTATTAATTGAAATGAAGCTGTATTTTCAATTTGAAAATAAGATAAAAACCCTGGTGAATGAACACCATCTTTAATTCCTCCACCAGCTAAACCAATTGCAAAAGCTCAGTTAGCAATAAATAATAAATAACCAAAACCAATAAAAGCTCATAGAATGGTTCCATAAAGCATTCTATTATTTTGCGATCATTTTTCTACAGTTTTCATATACGCCCTTTCAAAATTGATCTTTTTCTGCTTTCTCTTGTATTTTACAATATTTAAAGACTTAGAATCTAACACAAAAACTAAATTAAATTATTTTTAATAATTTAATAGATATTTTTATATAAAAAGTAGCATAAATACATAGCAAAATAAAAAAACAACTTATTTAGTTGCTTTTTTAGAATCTAAATAAAGACTTTTATTTTGAAAGATTTATACCATTTTTTGGTTATGGTTTTACAATAAACACTTCGTTTTACTATAAATAATTTTATTTTTTTATTTTTTCCTTTATAAATTTAAATCCTACACAACATTTATAATAGGAAAAATAAAATATATTATATATTACTGGTTCAAACAAAATTAAAAATACTCATTCAAGAATAAGTATTAATAAAAGCAATCTACTATAGTTACTTATCAACCCTTTTTGTCAACTATATTTAAAACAAAGACTAATTATCATAAAGAAAATAAAACAAAAAAACTGTGGTATTACATTTTTAATACATAGTAAAATAGTTATTTTATTTTCTTTTCTAAGTAGATCATCAAATGAACAAAATCAATATATCATTAGGCATAAAAAAAGGATATTATACATAATCATATCTATTTGTCTTGTTAATAATGGATCATTTTGTTTTGTAAAATCTGGATTGACGGCAGATAATAATTTTCCATAAGAAAAAATTAGACCCAAAAATATAAGTAAAATTAGAAAATATAGAATTATATATAAATAGTTCTTTCGATCAAAGTTAGATTCGTTTTTTTTATACTTCTTATTTTCAATACTATTATTAGAACTTTTAGTTTGTTTTGAAACATATAAAGAGGTTATGATTATAGAAAGTAAAAAGGCAGTCAAAATAAATGGTAAAATAATTCTTAAACTAGAAAATATTTGAAAATCTATTTTTTTAAATCATATAAAATTAATAGCAAACCCAATTATAAAAAATGAAATTATAAAAAATGAAAAATTAATAGCAAAAAGTGAAGTTATATAAAAATTAGTGTTACAAGTAATTATTATTTCTATAGAATCTCGATTTTTTTGACTTGCGTTTATACGATAATAATTATAATAAGATGATTTTGTTGAATAATATTCTATAGCTCTTCTAACTACAGGAAATAGTTCATCTGGTTTATTATGATTTTTTATTGCTTCTATTTCTTTTTTTTTAATTTCTTTTATATATCCAATAACTAAAGAAATTAATTTTTCATAATAAGATCATTCATCTTTTAATTTGTCTGTTAAAAAGGAATTTCTAAGATCGTCTATTAATCTTGTTAAATAAACTGGCTTGTAAGAAATTCTTTTAAAATCATTAATAGACTTCAATACTTTTTTCTTTTTACGCTTTTTTACATTTTTATCTAATAATTTATTAAGAAAATTTAATGTTTGATTCATTTCTAAAGTAATGTAGTTGTTTCTATTTTTTAAATATCTAAAAACGCTTCTAAAAGGATTGAAAATAGTTCTTTTACAAAAAAATGTTAATAAGAAAAAACATAAAGATCCAAGCCCAACTTTTGACAGAGTTATTAAATAACTTGAAATTGAGTTATGTTCAATAAAACCGTAAAATTTTAGACCAGTTATATTGATTCTTTCTTTTCAAACATTTATAGGAGTTGTTGAATAAAAATTAGTACTTAAAATTTTATTTCATTCTTCAACCCAATTAGATGAACCCATAGTAATTCTTATTGGTTCATCATTTTTGTTTGTTGTTATACTATATAAAACTATGTCATCAATATTGACATAATATCAGATAAAAAACGTTATGCACACAAATGTAATGATAAATAACTTAAAATTGTTTTTCACTTTTTTCTCCTTTCTAAATACGTTTTTTAAAATTTATAAATTTAACTCATAAATATTTTATTTTATTAATAACTAGTTTATTCAAGTAACTTTTTAAATAATAAAAAACAACTCATTTTTTAATAAACTAAGTTGTTTGTAAAATCTATATACAAATAAATTAACTACTAATTTTTTAATATATTTATAAACTCCTTTATAACATAGTCCTTATACATAAAATTAATATCTGAAGCATTCACTTTGCTAATTATAGTTAGTGTATTAAGATCAATATTTATATAATCAGAGTCGTCTATATTTTCAAGTTCTTTTAAAAATTGTTTTTGTTTTTTTAAATCATTTAAATTTTGTTTAATATATTTTTGTTGATAATCTATGCTCTTTAAATTATTTTTAGTTAAATAATCTGTGAAAAATTGTTCTATATCAATAATATTATTTTCTATAGCAAATTGTGAAATTTTATCTTCTTGTCAAACATCATCATAAGTTAAAACTAAAGTGTAAAACTTAATTAAATCGTCTAAAAACTTTCATTCTAAAACTTCTTTACTAAGAATAATGTTAAGAATTTCACTTGTAATTTTATCTTTAAAATCATTATTTATTAACATTAATTTAAATAGTATTTTTAATTGATTAGGGTTAAAAAATGGCGTTGTTTTAAACATATTGTTTTCTAAAAACTTAAGTTTTTGACAAACTGTTTCTACATTTCAAATTGGATCTAAATACTTAACTAATTTTTTGATTTCATTTTCATAGTTCTTTTTTATCAAAGATATTGACATTTTTTAATTCTCCTTTCTTTTATTAATACATAACAAAAAAACAAGTTTTATAACTTTTTACAATAAAGTTATTCCTTGTTTTTTTAAGTCTTCTTTATATTGTTTTTCTCACACACTTACTTGTACTTCACCAATATGTGCTTTTTCTAATAAAAACATACTTAACCTACTTTGACCAATTCCTCCACCAATAGTTAAAGGTAATTTATTATTAAGTACTTGATTGTGATATAAACCTAAATCCAAATTTGTTTTATTTAATATTTTAATTTGTTCACTTAAGCTTTTAGCATTAACTCTAATTCCCATTGAACTAATTTCTAAAGCTTTGTCATTAACTTTATCATAAAAAATTAAATCACCGTTTAAATTTCAGTCATCATAATCAAAAGCTCTTTTAGAATGTGGAAAATTATCTGGTAAATTATGTCCAATTTTATAAATAAATACTGCTTTAAATTCTTTTACAATTTCATCTTCTCTTTGTTCAGCAGTTAAATGAGGATATTTATTATATAAATCTAGTGAATCTATAAATGTTAGTTGTTTTGGTAATTTGTCTACTAATTCTGGGTATTTAAAATTTATTTTATGTTCAACATATCTAATTGAATCATAAATTTTAATAACTACTTGTTTTAAAAACTCAAAATTTCTTTGATCATTACTTATAATTAGTTCTCAATCTCACTGATCAACATATAAAGAATGCTTATAATCTACAATATCATCTTTTCTAATAGCATTCATATCAGCTCAAATTCCTTCACCAATATTAAAATTATATTTATCTAATGCATATCTTTTTCATTTTGCAAGTGAGTGAACTATTTCTAAATCTTCAGTTCATTGCTTTGGAGTAAATCCAACTGGAATTTCACCATTTAAACCATCATTAATTTTAGATTCTGAAGTTACAAAAAGTGGAGCTGAAACTCTTGTTAAATTTAAATTTTGTTTTAATTGTTTAGTTAAACTAAATTTAATATCTTGAATAGCTTGTTGAGTTTGTTTAATAGTTAGCTTTGATTTATACATAATTCTCCTTTTACATTAATAAAATTATATTATTTTAAAGATTAAATTTTATAAAAACATAAAGTATAGAAAATTAAATTAGCTTACTATTTTTTAAAATACAAATTAGTATTATATTTAAGCTTAAATAAAAACTATATAAATATTAAATATAATTAATCTTAAATATTTGTAATCTAATCAATTTGATTAATAGTTTTAACTATAAAATGAATTTTTATAAGTTCATTTTTTTTATATTATATGTAATAATAAAATTAATAAGTTATTAAAAAAAATAAAAAGAACCATTAATATTTTTTTTAAATTTAGGTAAATTTTGTTATACTTATTTTTGTATTATAATTATTTTTTATAAAAGGAGTTGAAAAAAATGGCAAATATTAAATCTCAAAAAAAACGTGTTTTAACTAATGAAAAATCTAGATTAGCAAATAAAGCTTTTAAATCAGAAATTAAAACAGCTATTAAAAAAGCTTTAAATGCAAAATCTAATGATGAAGCAAATAAAGCTGAATTAGTTAATCATGCAGTAAGTTTAGTAGATAAAGGTTTAAAAAAGGGAATTTTTAAAGATAATAAAGCTGCTAGAGAAAAGTCACGCTTAATGAGTGCTTAATTTTTCAATCCATAAAATAATATTAATCAACCTAAATAGGTTGATTTTTTTTATTTTCCTAAACAATATTTTCTAAAAATATTGTCAATAATTTCGTCTTCATACTCAACACCAATTAGTTCGTTTAACAAGTTTCAAGCATCATATAAATCAACATTAACTATATCAATTGGCATTCCTGATTTAATTACGCTCAAAGCAGTTGAAAGTTTATTTTTGATTTGTTCAACTAAAGTAATTTGATTTAATCCAATTAAAATTAATTCATCGTTTTTATTAATTTCTTCATTTAAATACATTTGATTGATTCTTAAAACTAACTGGTCTATATTGTGATTTATAGCGCTAGTAAATACAATATTTTCATATTTTTTTTCTAAGTTTTGTTTTTCAGTTTTGCTTAGCTTTTCAGCTTTATTTACAATTAAAATATAAGTTTTGTTTTTTAAAAGTTCAAAAATTTCTTGATTATCTAAATCATTGATATTTTCTTTATTAACAACAAATAAAACTAAATCAGCTTCATTAATTAAGTTTTTAGATTTTAAAATTCCTAAATTTTCAACAACATCACTAGTTTTTCTAATTCCAGCAGTATCAATTAAATTTAAACTAACATTTTCTAAATTAATTTGTCCTTCAACTATATCTCTAGTAGTTCCTGGGATATCTGTAACAATTGCTTTGTCTTCATTAATTAAAGCATTTAAAATTGATGATTTGCCAACATTAGTTTGACCAACAATAGCAGTTTTGATTCCTTCAGAGTTTTTGAAAGCCATTTTAGATCTCATTAAAAGTTTATTAATTTGATCATTAATAATTTCTAATAAATTAGTTAAATCTTCTATACTTGAGCCTTCAACATCATCATAATCAGGATAATCAATTGAAACTTGAATACGACTAATAATATCTAATAAATTATCTTTTAATTCAATAATTGCTTTATTATTAGATCCACTCATATTAGCAACACCAATTTTTAAAGCTAAATCGTTTTTTGCATGAATTAAATTATTAATACCCTCAGCTTGAATTAAATCAATTTTTCCATTTAAAAAAGAGCGTTGACTAAATTCTCCTCTTAAAGCCATTCTAGCTCCTGATTGAATTAAAATATTGATGATTTTATTAGTATTTAAAATTCCACCATGACAAGCAATTTCAACAACATTTTCACCAGTAAAAGAGTTAGGAGCAACAAAACAAGATAAAACTACTTCATCAATTAATTCGTCTTCAAAATACAATTTTCTTAAAAATAGTCCTCTTTTCTCTTCTAGCTTTTTATCTTTAATTAGTTTGTTAACTATTAAAAAAGCTTCAGAACCACTAACTCTAATTAAAGCAATAGCTTGAGTTGAAATATTTGTAGCAGGGGCAACTACTGTATCATTTATTAACATAAAATCATCTCTTTTCTCAATTAAATTATATTATTTAAATTCACAAGTTTACTGCTTAAAAACTTGTATTTAATAATCATTAAAATGAATATCTTTAATTTTATAATTATTGTCATATAATTTGCATTTAAAATTGAGCCATTTAAAAAAACTGTATAGTAAAATAAAATATATATATTTAATAATTTATTAACAAAGGAGAACTATGGCTGAAAAACAACAAGCAACAGTTTATCATATCACACCATATGATGGTAAATGACAAGTAAAGGGTGTTGGAAACACACGCCCTACTAAATTATTTGACACACAAAAAGAAGCCATTGCTTATGCTAATGAACTAACTAAAAAACGTCAGGGATCAGTAATTATTCATAGAACTACTGGTCAAGTTAGAGACAGTATTAATAACAAAGTAAAGAAAAAATAATATAACTTTATAAGACTACTCAACCATTTTTAATACTAATATGGGTATTCTTTTTTTTATTATTTATTCTTATATATTTTAAGTAGTTTTAATAAACTAAAGGAGAGAAATGAAAATCTTAGCTATTGAATCAAGTTGTGATGAATTTTCTATTTCAATTATTGATAATAACAAAATTCTAACTAATATAATTTCTTCACAAATAAAAGATCATCAAATATTTGGTGGAGTTGTTCCTGAATTAGCAGCTAGATTACATGTTCAAAATTTTAATTGAGTTCTAAAAGCAGCTTTAAGTCAAGCTAATTTAGATATTCAAGAAATTGATTATATAGCTTATACAAAATCCCCAGGATTAATTGGATCTTTGATTGTTGGAAAACTTGTAGCTGAAACTATTAGTTTATATATAAACAAACCAATTTTAGCTTTAGATCATATTCAAGGACATATTTTTGGAGCTAGTATTGAAAATGAATTTATATATCCAGTTTTAGCAATGGTAGTATCTGGTGGTCATACTCAAATTGAAATTATTAATTCTGCAAATGATTTTAAAATTATTGGATCAACTAGAGATGATGCTATTGGTGAGTGCTATGACAAAGTTGCTAGAGTTTTAGGGCTTTCTTATCCAGGAGGATCTATTTTAGATAAATTAGCTTTAAAAGGAAATAAAGATTTTTATTCATTACCTGTTTTAAAAGATGATAATAGTTATGATTTTTCTTATTCTGGATTAAAAACTGCTTGTATAAATTTAATTCATAATCTAAAACAAAAAAATCAAGAAATTAATTTAGAAGATTTTGCAGCTAGTTTTCAATATACAGCAACAAATATCATTGAAAAAAAACTAGAAAAAGCAATAAAAGAATTTTACCCAAAAACTCTAACTGTTGCTGGTGGAGTAAGTGCTAATAGTGAAATTAGAAAAATAGTTTTAAAATTAGGTCAAAAATATAATATTAAAAATACATTTGTTCCTAAAATGAGTTATTGTACTGATAATGCAGCTATGATTGCTAAATTAGCATATGAAAAAATTCTTTTAAAAAACAAATTATAATAACTTTAAAAAGAAAGATTATTATGACACATAAACAAAAAAGAGCTCTTATTAAAAAAACGGGTAATAAAATATTTCGATCGATAAATATTTCATTTCTTAAATTTCATAAATTATTAGAAACTTCAGTAGATTTTAAAAGATCTCATTCTAAAAAACATATTTATATGAATCCTGAAATTAATAAAAGAAATAAAGTAATGAGATTATTTTTTAAACACAAAGAATTAGAGTTTAAAATCAATGATAATCTAATTCCAGTTAAATTTAAAACTAGTGATAATATAACAATTTCAGCACTTAAATATATTACTGATCATAATTCTAAAAAATGAATTATTGTAAGCCATTGATTTTCTGGTGATAAATATTGAAGTTTATACTGATCAAAAGAATTTATAGAACTTGGATATAATGTGTTAGTTTATGATTTTAGAAATCATGGTGATTCAGAAGAGACCCAATTTGTAACAATGGGATTATTAGAAAGTAAAGATTTAGTTGCTGCTATTAATTTTTTAAATAAAACTGAAAATATACAAATTATTGGTTTAGTTGGTTTAAGTATGGGTGCTTTTGTAATTAATTATCTAACTTTAACAAAACAAAAATTCTTAGAAGAAAGTAAAGTTAAATTTATTATTAGTGATAGTAGTTATGCAACTATTAGTTCTTTAATAAGTAAATTACAAAAATTAACAATTAAAAGATTTTTTTTAAAAAAATATGATATTTACTTAATTAAACGAATTTTAAAAAAACAAAAAGATTTAACTTTATCTGATTGAAATGAAATGAATTTATTTAATAAATTTGAAAAGCAAAATATTAGTCCAGCTAAAATTCCAATTTTATTTATTCATTCAATTGAAGATAAAATTACTAGTCATAATGATTCAATAAGAATGTTTATAAATAGAAAAAAATTTAACTTAAATGATGAAATTTTAATTTATGAAACTTCTAAACATTGCTTAAGTTTAAAAGAGCATTATTATCAAACTATTTATAGAATTTTACAATTTGAAAACAAGATTATAAAAGATAATAATAAAACAAATAGAGCTTTAGAAAAAATGGGAATTACTGATAAAATCATTCTAAATAATTTTAATGAAAAAAAAGAAATTTCAACATTTTTTTATAAATATTAAGGAGTAGTAAATGTTAAAAAATATTAAGCTGATTGTTACAGATCTAGATGGAACTGTTTTACATCATGGAAAATTAGCAAATGATATTGATAAACCAGTATTAGAAAAAGCTATTAAAAACAATATTCATGTAACAATTGCAACAGGTCAACCTTATAAATCAGCAAAACCTAGAGCAGATTTATTTAATATAGGTCAACATGTTGATTTAGCTGTTTTAGCTAATGGAGCTTTAATTTCAAAAATCAGTAGTTTTGAACCAGTTTATGTAAATAAAATTGATAATGCTATTGTTAATAAAATGGTTAAAAAATTAACTGAATTAAATATTTGTACAGTTATATTTACAGCAACAGCTAGTGATGTTTATTGAAACAACATTCCTTTTGAAGTTGAAAGTATGAATAAAAGAAATTGATTTGATAGATTTAATAAAACAATATGTTCTACTGATGGTAATTTTGATTTTATTGATCCAGTTCAGATTATGATTTTTGTTCCACTAGAAAAAAACAAAATTCTAGAAGATTGATTTAAAGCTGAAAAATTAGATGATCATTTAACAAGTATGAGAAATCATATTGAAACTATTCCGATTTATGAATTTACAAATATTACAGCAACTAAAGGAAAAGCTATTAAAAAAATGGCTGAAATCTTAAATATTGATATTAATGATGTTGTAGTATTTGGTGATAATATGAATGATATGACAATGTTTGAAGAAATCCCAAATTGTGTAGCTGTAGAAAATGCAGTTGATCAAATTAAACAAAAAGCAAAATATATCACTGATACAAATATAAATGGTGGTGTAGGTAAATTTATAGAAAAATATATTTTAAATTAGGAGATATTATGGAAATCAGACAAATATTTGAACAACACTCTGAATTACTTGATAAAGAAGTTGAAATAATTGGTAGGGTTAGATCTAATAGACAAGGTAAATTTGTTTCATTTATGATTTTAAATGACGGAACAACTTTTACTGATTTACAAGTAGTTTATAAAACTAAAACTAAAGGATATGAACAAGCACTTCAAGCAAGAGTTAGTTCAATTGTTAAAGTTGTTGGAAGAGTTGTTTTAACCCCAGAAAAACAACAAAAATTCGAACTACAAGCTGATGTTATCGAACTTATTGATCAAGCAATTGAAGATTATCCACTACAAAAAAAAGAACACACAACTGAATATTTAAGAGAAATAGCTCACTTAAGAGCAAAAACAAAAACTTTTAATGCTATTTTTAAAATAAGATCTGCTGCTGCTTATGCTATTCATAAGTTTTTTAATAACAAAGGTTTTGTTTACATACATTCTCCAATTATTACTTCAAATGATGCTGAAGGAGCTGGGGAAGCTTTTTTAGTAACAACTAGAGAAGATGCAGATTATGAAAAAGACTTTTTTGCTAAAAAAGCAAGTTTAACAGTTTCAGGCCAATTACATGCAGAAGCGTTTGCTCAAGCTTTTAAAAAAGTTTATACATTTGGTCCTACTTTTAGAGCTGAAAACTCAAATACTGTAAAACATGCTGCTGAATTTTGAATGATTGAACCAGAAGTTGCTTTTGCTGATTTAAAAGATAATATTCAACTAATTCAAGATATGGTTAAATATATCATTAATTACATTTTTAAACACAATAGAAGAGAATTAGAATTTTGTAATGAACACTTAGAAAATGGGTTAATTGACAAATTAAATAGTGTTAGAAATTCAGAATTTAAAGTTACAACTTATACTGAAGCAATTGAAATTTTAAAACAAGCAGTTGCTAATGGTCACAAATTCGAAGTTTCAGATATTGAATTTGGATTAGATTTAGGAACTGAGCATGAAAGATATATTTGTGAACAAGTAAATAAAGCTCCAACTTTTGTAACTAATTATCCAAAAGAAATTAAAGCGTTTTACATGAAACAAAATGATGATAATAAAACTGTTGCCGCTGTTGATTTGTTAGTTCCTGGAATTGGTGAATTAGTTGGTGGAAGTCAACGTGAAGATAATTATGAAAAACTAATCAAAAGATGTAAAGAAGTAAATATTGATATTGACCAATTAGAATGATATAACAATTTAAGATTATATGGATATTATAAATCAGCTGGATTTGGTTTAGGATTTGAAAGATTAGTTATGTATATTACTGGAGCATCAAACATTAGAGATGTTATTCCATTCCCAAGAACTCCAAAAAACTTATTATTCTAATTAAAAAAACAAATGCAATTTTATAATTGCGTTTGTTTTTATTCTCAAAAGTTTAAGCACAAAATATGAAAAAATAGTGCTTTTTTACTTATTTACTTATGAAATAGTTTTTAAATTGTGAAATATTTTTTATATTTTTAATAGGTTTTATAAAAGGTTTTTATTAACTATATTGCTTATTTGATTTCTTATATAATTAAGTTATATAATAAATATCTAACTTTCTAAATATTTATATTTAGTTTGTAAAAATAAAAATGGAAAGAGAATAATAAATTATGAAAAAATTACTATCATTAATGGGAGTTAGCTTAATAGCTTCTAGTGCTACTGTAGTTACGGTTGCTTGTGGTAAAAGAGAAAATGAATTAAGAGTTGTATTTATTCCTTCGCAAAACCAAACTGAAGTTGAAGCAACAATAGCACCACTAGGAAAATTATTAGCTGAAGAGTTAAAGAAAAAAGCTGAAAAAAGAGGAACTAAATTTGATAAAAGAGTTAAAATAACAACTAGTCAAAATTATGAAATCGCTGGTCAATCTTTAGCTAATGGAAATGAAGATATTGCGTTTCTGCCTGTAAATACTTATTCAGCTTATAGAGGTGACAAACAATCTGATGAAACATATGATAAGCTAGGAGTTTTACTAACCGCTGGAAGATTAGGAGTAACTCCAGAAACTACACTTTATGATTTCAAGGGCAATAACAAATTTGATAATAATAAAGCTACAGCACATATAAATGATGAGGTATCTTTTAAGCTAATTAAAAATTATAAAGAGGAAGTTTCAAAAGCCAAACCTAGTGATGAAAAGGATGGATATTCAAAAAAAATGTATGACTCTCAAAATCCAACAATTTATTATAGATCATATGTTTTTGCAAATATTCCAATTTTAAAAAATCTAAAATTGAATGAAACCGATTCAAATAGTCAATGAAAAGGAAAATCATACCACGATGTTATTGACGAACTTTTAAAAAATAATAACCAAGCCAATAACCAAGCCAATAACCAAGCTGATAATGTTAAAAAATATAAAAAAGTTCTTAAAATGCTTATACTTGATCCTAAAGTTAAAATTGGTATTGGAAAATCTAAGACTTCAAGTTCTGGATTTTTATACCCAATTTTATGACTTAAAGAATTTGTTGACCTAACTGAATCTGAAATACTTCAAATGTTGACTAAAAAAGATACTGAAAGAAGAATTGTAAAAGCTTTATCATATACTGAATCTGCTACAACTATTGGAAATAAAGAAGCAAAACCAGAAAATAGTCCATATGCAATTACTTTTGGTTTTTCTGATATTCGTTTTAGAGATCGCCAAACAGATGGTAAAACCGAAAATGAAGTAAAAGAAGAACGTAAAAATGAAATGAGTTTATTTAAAAACTCAATGGTTATAGGTGCTTCTCAGTCAATTTATAATGATGGTATTTCTTATTCTAAATCAAAAAAATCTGTTCTTAGAGATGAAAAACTTTTAGAAGATGTAAGAGAATCATTCGTTGATCTAATTAACAAAAATGAAGAAGCTAAAAAAATATTTAAAATTTACAATCATGTAACATACGTTCGTCCTGAAAAAACAATAGATAAAGAAATTTCAAAATTTAATGAAAAAATTGATTCTATAAAGAAAATGGTAAAAAATATTAGTTGATAGAAATTGGTAAATAATGATACTATTTAATAATGTAAATAAAGTTTGACCTAATGGAAAACAAGTTTTAAAAAATATAAATTTAGAAATTAATAAAGGTGAATTAGTTGCAGTTATTGGATTATCTGGAGCTGGAAAGACAACACTTTTAAAAACTATTAATAAAATAAACGATATTTCTTCAGGTGAAATTATCATTGATTTTGATAAGACAAAAGATCATTATGAAATAACTAAAACTAGAGGAAAAAAACTCCAAAAGCTTAGACAAAAAATTGGTTTAATGTCTCAAGAATATAACAATATTGCAAATAAAACGGTTTTACAAAATGTCTTAAATGCTAGAGTAAGTAGTCAAAAGGGAATTAACAAGATTATTGGTTTTTTTAAAAGAGAAGATAAACTAATTGCTTTAAATTCTTTAAATAAGTTAAATCTATTAGATTATGCATACATAAGAGCTGATAATTTAAGTGGTGGCCAACAACAACGTGTGGCATTAGCTAGAACTTTAGCTCAACAACCTTTTTTAATAATTGCAGATGAGCCAGTTTCTGCTTTAGATCCAATTCTTGCAAATCAAGTAATGAAAGATTTTAAAAACATTAATAAAAAAGATGGAATTACTGTAATAATCAATATTCATCATGTTGATCTTGCTAAAAAATATGCAACAAGAGTTATTGGATTAAATAATGGAGAAATTGTTTTTGATGATGTTCCAAGTAAATTGAATGCTCAGGCAATGAAAAAAATCTATGGAGAATAGATAATGTTTAATAAAAAGATAATTAAGGATAGAAATTTATTTAAAATAGAAAACCAATATACAAAACCACCAAAACGAATTTTTACAACTTGTTTTACTATTGGAGTAATAATATTTGTAGTTTTAGGGTTTGTTTTAGCTGATGAAAGATGAAGTGAGTTTTTTGATAATTTTGATAAGTTAATTAATCTTTTTAAAGATTTTTTTAAATGAGATCTTAATAATTGAAATCAAAAACATGGATTACCAAACACCTTTTTAGAAACTAGTTTTTATAATTTATGACAAACTATTAAACTGTCATTTATTGGTACTTTTTTAGGAATAATTTTATGCTTGCCTTTTTCAGTATTAGCTTCAAGAAGTATTATTTCAAATAGATATGTTAATAACATTTCTAGAGGGTTTTTAGCAATATTTAGAACTATACCAAGTTTTGCGATGGCTATGATTATAACTGGTTATTTTTTAACTGGTTATGGATCATCTGTAATTGGTATTATATTCTTTTCGTTTTCAGTAGCTGGTAAATTATTTTATGAAAAAATAGAACAAATTGATACAAAAGTATTCACTACAATGCAAGCTACTGGAGCAAATAAATTTCAATCATTTAAAAAAGCTGTAATTCCACAAATTTCAACTAATTTATTATCAATTTCTCTATATACTTTAGAAACTAATATTCGTTATTTTTCAGTTATTGCAATTGTAACAGGGTTAGATAGTTATGGAGATTTAATTAGAGCAACACTTGATTCTTCAGAATATAATAAGGCTGGTTTCTTATTAACAATATTTGCAATAACTATTTTACTAATTGAATTATTCATATTTTTAATTAGAAACTACATAATTGAAGAAAAAGACTTTTTATTAGAAAGAAAACTAATAAATAAAATTAAAAAACCATATAAAAACATTGATAAGTTAAGTGATATTCAATTTTATATTGCTTACATTCTTACAAAGCAAATCAATGAAAAAATAGCTAAAACCTCTGATGAAAAAGAAATTCAAGATTTAAAACAACAAAAAAAAGAACTAATTTCTGAGTTTAAAAAACAATATAGACTTAGTGTAACAAACGATAAAGAAAAATATAAAAAATTATTTAAAGAAAATAAAAAGAACTTATTTGTAAAAGTTGATTTTGTAGATCATTTAGTTAGAATTGATAAAATTAGTCAAACTAAACTTGCAAATGAATGTTTAATTCATAAAGAGCAAATAAAAAAACAAGTTGAAAATACAATAAAAACAGAGACTGAAAAATTTAAAGAAACTTTAACACCTGAATTAGTGTTAAAAAAAATGCCAAAAACATATATTAAAAGAACTATGTTTTTTACAATTATTTTATTCTTATTTATTTTTTTAATTAAAGATATTAATTTTTCACTATCAAGTAGTTCATCAATAAAAAATACAAATCAAAGAATTTTAGATATTTTAAATATTAATTGAGAATCATTATACTATGCTAACCCTCTTAGTGTAACAAACAAAACTGCACAATCATATTCAGTTATACATATTCTTTGAGAAACATTAACAATTGCCATTTTAGGTACTGTAATTGGGGCTGTTTTTGCTTACATATTAGGATTGTTAAGTTCATCAAAAATAGTTCATCCAGTTATTGCAAAACCAATTTTATGTTTAACTACTTTAATTAGAGCAATTCCAACTTATATGTATGCATATATTTTTGTTTTTGCAGTAGGTATAGGTTCTTTTGCTGGATCACTAGCTTTATCTATTGGAACAATTGGAATGCTAACAAAATATAATAGAGAAATTTATGAAACAATAAATTTTAAAATCGTTAACCAATTAAAAGCTTTAGGATTAAACAAATTTCAAGTGTTTAGATATGGTGTATTTGCTCAAACTCAAAATGAAATAATTTCATATATCATTTATCGTTTTGAAATTAACTTTAAAGAAGTAGCTACTTTAGGAATTGTTGGAGCTGGAAGTTTAGGTAAATTATTAAAAGGATATTTTGAAGAAGCATTATATTCAGAATTTGGTGCTTTAGTGTTTGGTTTAATTATTTTTACTTTAATTGTTGAAAGTATTTCAAATACATTAAGAGTAAAATTTTTAGAAAATAAAAATCCTAAATGAATTGATTTATTGATTAATAAGTGCCAACATTGTTGTTTTGCAACTTACAAAGCTACTTTAAAACTTTTTAAAAAAGATTTAAATATGAATTATTGACAAGCTAATGCTTTTAATAGTTATGTTAAAAGTAAAATAAGTTTAGATAAAATACCTGATAAATATATTTCTAAAAAAGTTATCTTTTTAAAAAATTTAAAAATTAATATTGATTATAATAATAAAATTTTAGTTAATCAAAAATATAAAGAAGTAATTAGTTTGCATAAAAAATACATAAAAGAATTTAAAGATAATAGAAAAATATTAGTTAATCAAATTAATAGTCGAGCTCAAAACTATTTAAAAATAGCTAAAACTAATTATTTAAACTCAAAACTAGAATTAGAAAAAAAACTACAAGACCAAAGACAAATTATAAGTAATTTAAAACAAAAAACTAAAGATAGTAATCAAAAATCTAAAACACTAAATCAAAAATTACAAGATCAAAAAACTAAATTAACAAGCATTAAAGACTTAAAAAAATCACTAAAAAGAGAGTATAAAAAAACTGTTTTATTTACTAAACAAACTAAAACTATCAAACTTTGAAATTTAGATTATTAATAAAAACCTGATTATTCAGGTTTTTTATTTTTTAAACCAAAAACTATTAGTTAAAAAATTATAAAAAGCATTATTATTAATTTGACTTATAAAATATTTAACATTGTGTTTATATAAAGTTTCTAGTGTTTGAATTCTTGGAAAATTATAAGTTCTTTTATTACCTGATATTAATCCATATTTTGGTTTTATTAAACTGATAAATTGATCAGTTGAGCTAGTGTTAGAACCATGGTGTGGTACTTGTAAAATATCTATTGGTTTTAAATTAATTACGTATTTAAAATAATCATTATCAACTAACAGTTTTTCAGCTTCTTTTTCAACATCTCCTGTAAATAAAATTCTAATATTTCTATATTCAAACAAATAAACTAAAGATTTATCGTTTTCATTTTTTAAGTTATTTCAAAAAAAGTACATATTTACATTTTTAATACTTTTAAAAGGTAAAAAGTTATTATAAGTAATTGTTTCATAAACTTTAATATTTTTTCTAATAGCTTCAATTGCATTATAATGATCAGCATGATTGTGTGAAATTATAATTAAATCAACATGATTAATACCAAAATATTTTAAAAACTCATAACCAATATTTTTAGAAAAACCTTTTCCAACTCCACAATCATTTATAATAGTTGTATTTTTAAATTTATCATGAAAAACAAAACAATTACCATTACCAACATTTAACATTACTAAAAACACACTTGGTTTAATTAACCAACTAATTAAATAACTTAATAACAAAATAAAAATTAAACTTATTCAACTTCATATTGATTTAAAGTTATATTTAATTATTATTAAAATACTTAAATAAGCTAAAATCAAAAAAATAACATTAACATACCCTATATTAAAATTAATATTAATCTTTTTAATAAACTCAAAAATCTTAATTAATATATTAGTTAAAAAATTATGATCAAACCAAATTCAAATAAAAATACTAAAATATAAAAAACTAAACAACGGTCTTAAAATGATTAATAAACTTTGAATAACGACACTAAAACTATAAAAATAAAAGATTTGTAAAGGTATGAAATAAAAAGTAAAAAGTAAAGATCTTAACAATAAATCTAAAAAATTATTTCTAAAAATTTTTTCATAATAAAACATGAAACTAATAATTACAAAAATAACACTATTTGAAGTTAAAAAACTAGGAGTTAAAACAAAACAAATTAAAAGAGTTAAAAATCTTTTAAAAATTAATGAAGTAGGTTTTCTAGTTATTTTAAAATACAAACTAATAATAAAAAAAATAACTATTCTTAAACTAGCATAAGAAAAATTTGCTAAATAAGATAACAAAAAAACTATTAAATAAAATAAGTAAGTAATTATTGCTGTTCATTTAAATTTAGTGTTTAGTTTATAAAAAAACTTAGTAAAAAAATGAATGTTATAACTACTAATAACTATTAAAAAACCTAAGTTTAAATCTTTTATTAACTCACCAAACTTAGTGGATTTATCTATTGATTCAAATAAAAACATACTAGCTAGTTTATTTGTGTAAAAATAATTAGTTAAAAAGAAATTACTTCTAATTCCATTACTAATTTTTTCTACTTTATAATTAATCATTTCAAAATTGATAAACTGTTTATTTAAATAATTAAAAAAGTCAAATTGATAAAAACTAGTGTTACTTTCTAATTTGTTAAACACACCAGATATTTCTATTATTTGATCTAATAAAAACTTATTGTTATAGTCATTAATATAAAACTTAATATTTTTATATATTAAAATAGCATAATTGGTTTTTTTATCAATAACACCACTTGTAATAGTTTTGTTATTTAAATAGGTTAAATCAGTTTGTTTAAACCAAAACATATATACTAAAAACACTAAATTAATAGAAATAAAAATTAAAAGTATTTTCAAAATATTTTTATAATTTAAATAATAGTTAAACTTAAAAAGAAAATTGCTAGAATTAAATAATTAGGGCTTAAAGTTAAAATAAAATTAACACTCATACAAATACTTAACAATAAAAATAACAAAAAATAGTGCTTTAATATTAAAAAGTTATAAAAATCAATCATAAATATCTTAATATTTTTCATTTTCTTTTCCTCATTAGTGTTTTAGAAAAATACAAAATAAAAAAGTTAGATTTTTTAAAAATTTCTTATTATTATTAAAATTAAAATATTTATATATTTAAAAGACGTTTTTTAAAAATATAAATAAAAAAATTATTAATTAGTTTAATTGAAATTAAAAATTAAGAATGCTATTATTATATAGGCAATTGTGACTCGTTAGCTCAGCCGGTAGAGCAACTGGCTTTTAACCAGTGGGTCCGGGGTTCGAATCCCCGACGAGTCACCATGGGGGATTGGCGGAATTGGCAGACGCACTAGACTTAGGATCTAGCGTCTTTGACGTAAGGGTTCAAGTCCCTTATCCCCCACCAATTTTGAATTTAACCAGATTTTTCTGGTTTTTTATTTGAAATTTTAAAATGTTATTTTAAGAAATAAAAAAGTTAAAAAAAGAGTAATTAATATATTGAAAAAAAATTTAAATAATTATATACTCTATATTGTATGACTAAGATATAAATATCTTAGCAATCACGATCTTTGAAAACTAAATAGAATAATTATTGTACAAATCTTGTCAAAAGATTTATTTGAGTAATAAAAAACTTATAACAATAAAAATAGTCAGAATCACTTTTATTTAAAATTTTAAAATGAGAGTTTGATCCTGGCTCAGGATAAACGCTGGCGGCATGCCTAATACATGCAAGTCGAACGGGGGTGCTTGCACCTCAGTGGCGAACGGGTGAGTAACACGTATCTAACCTACCTTATAGCGGGGGATAACTTTTGGAAACGAAAGATAATACCGCATGTAGATCTTATTATCGCATGAGAAAAGATCAAAAGAACCGTTTGGTTCACTATGAGATGGGGATGCGGCGTATTAGCTAGTAGGTGAGATAATAGCCCACCTAGGCGATGATACGTAGCCGAACTGAGAGGTTGATCGGCCACATTGGGACTGAGATACGGCCCAGACTCCTACGGGAGGCAGCAGTAGGGAATTTTTCACAATGGACGAAAGTCTGATGAAGCAATGCCGCGTGAGTGATGACGGCCTTCGGGTTGTAAAGCTCTGTTGTAAGGGAAGAAAAAATAAAGTAGGAAATGACTTTATCTTGACAGTACCTTACCAGAAAGCCACGGCTAACTATGTGCCAGCAGCCGCGGTAATACATAGGTGGCAAGCGTTATCCGGATTTATTGGGCGTATAGGGTGCGTAGGCGGTTTTGCAAGTTTGAGGTTAAAGTCCGGAGCTCAACTCCGGTTCGCCTTGAAAACTGTTTTACTAGAATGCAAGAGAGGTAAGCGGAATTCCATGTGTAGCGGTGAAATGCGTAGATATATGGAAGAACACCTGTGGCGAAAGCGGCTTACTGGCTTGTTATTGACGCTGAGGCACGAAAGCGTGGGGAGCAAATAGGATTAGATACCCTAGTAGTCCACGCCGTAAACGATGAGTACTAAGTGTTGGGGTAACTCAGCGCTGCAGCTAACGCATTAAGTACTCCGCCTGAGTAGTATGCTCGCAAGAGTGAAACTCAAAGGAATTGACGGGGACCCGCACAAGTGGTGGAGCATGTGGTTTAATTCGAAGCAACACGAAGAACCTTACCAGGGCTTGACATCCAGTGCAAAGCTATAGAGATATAGTAGAGGTTAACATTGAGACAGGTGGTGCATGGTTGTCGTCAGTTCGTGCCGTGAGGTGTTGGGTTAAGTCCCGCAACGAACGCAACCCTTGTCGTTAGTTACTAACATTAAGTTGAGAACTCTAACGAGACTGCTAGTGTAAGCTAGAGGAAGGTGGGGATGACGTCAAATCATCATGCCCCTTATGTCCTGGGCTACACACGTGCTACAATGGCTGGTACAAAGAGTTGCAATCCTGTGAAGGGGAGCTAATCTCAAAAAACCAGTCTCAGTTCGGATTGAAGTCTGCAACTCGACTTCATGAAGCCGGAATCACTAGTAATCGCGAATCAGCTATGTCGCGGTGAATACGTTCTCGGGTCTTGTACACACCGCCCGTCACACCATGAGAGTTGGTAATACCAGAAGTAGGTAGATTAACCATTTGGAGAGCGCTTCCCAAGGTAGGACTAGCGATTGGGGTGAAGTCGTAACAAGGTATCCGTACGGGAACGTGCGGATGGATCACCTCCTTTCTATGGAGATATTTATATTACTGACTATTTAATTCTATTTAGTTTTCAGAGATCGTAAAACATCTCTGAAAATACAGATTGTTCTTTGAAAACTGAATATTAGATGAAATGCAATTTTCTGATTATAACAATATTTATAATTAGATAATTATTACGAAATTAAATTCGTAATGACATCAAAAACAATTAACTAAAATTAATTGAGTTACAAATTGCTAGAAAGATTTTCTAAAAAATAGTAAGAGCATATGGTGAATGCCTTGGAAAATGGAGCCGAAGAAGGACGTGACTACCTGCGATAAGTCTGGGGGAGCTGGAAGTAAGCTTTGATCCCGGAATTTCCGAATGGGGAAACCTAACATGATTTATCTCATGTTATCTATAAGTGAATACATAGCTTATATGATGGGAACCTAGGGAACTGAAACATCTTAGTACCTAGAGGAAAAGAAAATAATAATGATTCTGCTAGTAGCGGCGAGCGAAAACGGAACAGGCCAAACCATCCTATGGGGTGGGGTTGTAGGACTTTTGTTCGAGTTAGAAAATCATTGTATAATAGAAGCTACTGGGAAGTAGCGCCATAGAGGGTGATAGCCCCGTATATGAAATATAATGATCTCAATAAAGTATCCTGAGTACGGCGAAACACGTGAAATTTTGTCGGAATCTGCCAAGACCACTTGGTAAGCCTAAATACTACCATTTTACCGATAGTGAACCAGTACCGTGAGGGAAAGGTGAAAAGCACCCCGAAAGGGGAGTGAAATAGTCCCTGAAACCATATGCTTACAAGAAGGTAGAGCCCGTTAATGGGTAATACTGTGCTTTTTGTAGAAAGAGCCGGCGAGTTACTATTGCATGCAAGGTTAAGTTGATATAAACGGAGCCGTAGTGAAAGCGAGCCTTAATAGGGCGTTTAGTATGTAGTAGTAGACACGAAACCAGGTGATCTAGCCATGAGCAGGTTGAAGTTAGGGTAAAACCTAATGGAGGACCGAACCAGTATTCGTTGAAAAGACTTTGGATGACTTGTGGCTAGCGGTGAAATTCCAATCGAACCTGGAGATAGCTAGTTCTCCCCGATATATCTTTAAGGATAGCGTTGTGTGAATTGTTATGGAGGTAGAGCACTGAATCTATGATGGCTGCACCTAGCGGTACTGATTAGAATTAAACTCCGAATGCCATAATTTGTGCACAGCAGTCAGAACATGGGTGATAAGGTCCATGCTCGTGAGGGAAACAGCCCAGATCGTCAGCTAAGGTCCCTAAGTGTAAACTAAGTGTGTAAGGATGTGGAACTGCACAGACAGCTAGGATGTTGGCTTAGAAGCAGCCATCATTTAAAGAGTGCGTAACAGCTCACTAGTCGAGTGATTCTGCGCCGAAAATGTACCGGGGCTTAAGTTTACCACCGAAGCTACGGATTGTATGTAAATACAGTGGTAGGGGAGCGTTCTAAATATGATGAAGTCAGACTGTGAAGACTGGTGGAGTGTTTAGAAGTGATTATGCCGGCATGAGTAACGTTTGGAAGTGAGAATCTTCCATGCCGTTTGACCAAGGTTTCCTGGGCAAGGTTCGTCCACCCAGGGTTAGTCAGGACCTAAGGCGAGGCTGACAAGCGTAGTCGATGGACAACAGGTTGATATTCCTGTACCAGTTAATTAGTGATGGAGTGACGAAGAAGGATAATATATCCCGGGTGCTGGATATCCCGGGCTAAGCACAAAGATGGCAATGTTGGCAAATCCGCATTGTGTTAACATTGAAGTGTGAAAATAGGGGAGTGAACG
Source organism: Mycoplasma leachii PG50 (assembly GCF_000183365.1). Lineage (NCBI taxonomy): Bacteria > Bacillati > Mycoplasmatota > Mollicutes > Mycoplasmatales > Mycoplasmataceae > Mycoplasma > Mycoplasma leachii. Next base: position 957,101 of record NC_014751.1, read on the forward strand.
GTTCGCCTAGTAACGAAGTATATGACTCCACGCTTCCAAGAAAAGCTTCTAACTTAATAATTAACTGCCTGTACCTAGAACGAACACACGTGGTCAAGGAGAAAATCCTAAGGCAAGCGAGATAACTGTAGCTAAGGAACTCTGCAAAATAACTCCGTAACTTCGGAAGAAGGAGTGCTCATTTATGATGAGCCGCAGTAAAGAGGGAGGGGCAACTGTTTAACAAAAACACAGCTCTCTGCTAAGTCGCAAGACGATGTATAGGGGGTGACACCTGCCCAGTGCCGGAAGGTTAAAAGGAGAAGTCAGCGCAAGCAAAGCTTTGAATTGAAGCCCCGGTGAACGGCGGCCGTAACTATAACGGTCCTAAGGTAGCGAAATTCCTTGTCAGGTAAATTCTGACCCGCACGAAAGGTGTAATGATCCCTTCGCTGTCTCGGCTGCAGACTCGGTGAAATTTTAGTACCGGTGAAGATGCCGGTTACCCGCAACTAGACGGAAAGACCCCGTGGAGCTTTACTATAACTTGATATTGAAATTTGGTATAACGTGTAGAGGATAGGTGGGAGACTGTGAGACTAGGACGCTAGTTCTAGTGGAGTCAACCTTGGAATACCACCCTCGTTATATTGGATTTCTAACTTGAATCCATTATCTGGATTAAGGACAGTGTCTGGTGGGTAGTTTGACTGGGGCGGTCGCCTCCCAAAAAGTAACGGAGGCGCTCAAAGGTATCCTCAGTATGGTTGGAAATCATACATAGAGCGCAAAGGTAGAAGGATGCTTAACTGCGAGACTTACAAGTCGAACAGATACGAAAGTAGGACTTAGTGATCCGGCGGTCCCGTGTGGAAGGGCCGTCGCTCAACGGATAAAAGTTACCCCGGGGATAACAGGCTTATCTCCCCCAAGAGTTCACATCGACGGGGAGGTTTGGCACCTCGATGTCGGCTCATCGCATCCTGGAGCTGTAGTCGGTTCCAAGGGTTGGGCTGTTCGCCCATTAAAGCGGTACGCGAGCTGGGTTCAGAACGTCGTGAGACAGTTTGGTCCCTATCTGTTGTGGGCGTTGGAAAATTGAAAAGAGCTGTTCCTAGTACGAGAGGACCGGAATGGATGCACCTCTGGTGCTCCTGTTGTCACGCCAGTGGCATAGCAGGGTAGCTATGTGCAGAAAGGATAATCGCTGAAGGCATCTAAGCGAGAAGCCTCCTTTAAGATGAATTTTCCCATTCATAAGATGTAAGATCCCATGTAGACCACATGGTTGATAGGATGGATGTGTAAGTGCTGTGAGGCATTAAGCTAACCATTACTAATAGATCGAGAGAATTTTAGAAAAAAGCAATTTTAACTTACATTTCAAACTAATAATCAGTTTTCAAAGAACAATCAAAAAATAATCTGGTGGTTATAGCATAGAGGTCACACCTGTTCCCATGCCGAACACAGAAGTTAAGCTCTATTACGGTGAAGATATTACTTATGTGAGAAAATAGCAAGCTGCCAGTTTATAAGAACCCTAGTGGTTCTTTTTTAATATATACTTGAATTAAAGCTAAAATACTATAGAATATTAATTTAGCATTTTATAGGTATAATTATAAAAAATATGAAAGGAATATGATGAATAAAAAAAATATTATTATTTTTTCAGACTTAGATGGTACATTATTGTATGATGATTACATATTTTCACCAAAAACTATTGAAGTTGTTGAAAAATTATACAAAAAAGGAATATACTTAATCCCAATAACTGCTAGAACAATTAAAGACTTAAAGCAAAAGGCTAATTTATTAGGAATTGATAAATTTAAAGGAATTATAGTAGCAAGTAATGGTGCTCAAATTTATGATTATAAAACTGATAAGCTTATTTTTGATCAAACATTACCAAAAGAATTCATCAAAGAAATATTTAATAGATATCATAATAAGTTTTTTGCTAAATTAATTTTTTATTCTCCAAATTGTTGTTATGTTTTTGCAGAAGGTAGAAATAGTAAATATTGAGCTCATCAAGTCATGGGATTAAAATACATTTCAGTAGATTCACCAGATCAAATTGATGAACCTATAACTCATTTTTATATTGTTACAAATAGTAAAGCTACACCAGAAGAAAATCTTAATGAATATAAATACTTAATGAATCATTATTCAGATGATTATAAAGTAGATAGTTATAACAATAGAGTGTTTGATATTTCAGTTAAAGGTGTTGACAAAGGTTGTGGGGTTAATAAAGTAATGCAATATCTAAATTTAGATGAAACAACTACTCACTCATACGGATTTGGTGATGGACCAAACGATTTTTCATTGCTAAAAGCTTGTACAACTGGAGTTGCAATGAAAAATGGAATTATTGAATTAAAAGAAATAGCAGACGATATCACAGATTATTCAAATGATAAAGATGGTGTTGCTAGATATATTTGTGATAAAATTTTAAATGTAGACTAGGAGAGTTTATAATGGCAGATATAATTAAAATCACTTCAAAAGAACAATTTGACAAAGAAATTAAAGAAGGAAAAGTTTTAGTAGACTTTAACGCTACTTGATGTGGACCTTGTAAAATGTTAGCACCAATTCTTCATGATTTTGCTAAAAAGGTAGACGGTGTTAAATTTTTAGATGTAGATGTTGATTTAAATCGTCAAGTTGCTGAAGAATTTAAAATAATGTCAATTCCTACACTAATAACTTTTGAGAATGGAAATCAGAAAAACAAACATATAGGTTTTGCTACTCCTGACCAATTAAAAAATTTAATTGACTAATATAAAACCAACCTTTTTTAGTTCTTAGGTTGGTTTTTATTATAAAGAGCTTATTAGTTTTGTTTAATTTTTAATAAAAAAGTAGAACTTTTCTTTTCTTAGTTCTACTTTTTTTATTCTTTTGGTTTCATTTGTGGAAATAACAAAACGTCTTTAATAGAGTCAGAATTAGTTAAAAGCATAACTAATCTATCAATTCCAATACCAATACCCGCAGTTGGTGGCATCGCATGTTCTAAAGCTTCAACAAAATCAATATCCATATCATTTGCTTCGTCATTTCCTTTAGATTCTTCTTCTAGTTGAGCCTTAAATCTCTCATACTGATCAATTGGATCATTTAATTCACTAAAAGCATTAGCATATTCTCTACCAATAATAAATAATTCAAATCTATCAGTAAATCTTGGATCATTTGGATTTGATTTTGCTAATGGAGAAATTTCTTTTGGATGCCCATAAACGAATGTGGGTTCAATAATAGTTGATTCAACAAATTCTTCATAAAATAAGTTAATTATATGTCCAACAGATTCTTGGTGTTTTTCAACATAAACATTATGTTTTTTAGCTAGTTCTAAGGCTTGTTCCACAGTCATTTCTTGTCAAAAATCAACACCCGTAACTTGTTTAATTCCATCAACCATATGTAATCTTTTAAAAGGTTTTGATAAATCAATTTTAACGTTGTTATATTCTATTACACTACTTGAATTTACCGCTGAATTACATACTCTAAAAATTTCTTCAGTTAAGTCCATTAAAAAGAACATATCTTCATAAGCAACATATAACTCAATACTTGTAAATTCAGGGTTGTGTCTTGTGCTCATACCTTCATTTCTAAAAATACGTCCTATTTCATAAACTCCTTCAAAACCACCAACAATTAAACGTTTTAAATGTAATTCTGTTGCTATTCTTAAATAAACATCAGTATTTAAAACATTATAATGAGTAACAAACGGTTTAGCAGAAGCTCCACCTTTTAATGAATGCAAAATAGGAGTCTCAACTTCCATATAACCTCTATTATCTAAAAAATTTTGCATTGTTCTTATAATTTTAGTTCTAGCTTGAAATGTTTTTCTAACGTCATGATTCATAATTAGGTCAACATATCTTCTACGATATTTTTCTTCTATATCTTGAATTCCAGCATGTTTATCAGGTAAAGGTCTTAAAGCTTTAGATAGTAAGACAACCTCTTTACATCTAATTGATAATTCACCATGATCTGTTCTCATCATGATCCCTTTTACTCCAATAATATCTCCAAGATCTAAATCCCTAAAATCTTCAAAAGCTTCTTGACCTATTTCATCTAATCTTACATATAATTGAATACTTGAATCTTGATCATCAATATTAACAAATGCAGCTTTTTTTCCAGCTTCTCTATATAACTTAATTCTTCCAGCTACAATAACTAGTTCTTGAGTTAAATTTAATAACTCTTCTTTACTATAATCTTTATATTTTTCATTTAACTTTAATAATGTAGTGTTTCTTTTTCAGTTTGTTATTTTATAAGGATCTTTATTTTGATCAACTAAATTTTTATATTTATTTCTTCTAACTAATTCTTGTTCACTAAATTTTCTATCATCTAACATATTTATTCTTCTCTATACTCCTTAATAATATTTTCTACATCCTTAACGGTTTCTATCTTATTCGCTTTTTCTTTTAGAATCTTAGTTAGTTGTTTATTATTTAAAACATCTAAATATCAAGTTAAATGTTTTCTAAATTCTTTAATAGCAATTGGCTCAGTTTTAAGATCTACTAACAATTTTAAATGTTCTAAAACTGTTGTTTTTCATTCATCAAAATTAGGCTTTTCCAATTCTTTTCCTGTTTTTAAATAATGATTAATTTGTTCAAAAATTCAAGGATTTCCTTGACAAGCTCTTGATATCATTACAGCATCACAACCAGTTTCATCTAACATTTTTTTAGCAGATTTAGCATCGATAACATCACCATTTCCAATTACTGGAATACTAACAGCTTGTTTTACTTCTTTGATTTTTTCTCAATCGGCATGACCAGTATAAAAATCACTTCTAGTTCTAGCGTGGACTGCAATTGCACTTGCTCCTGCTTTTTGAATTAGTTTAGCAACTTCAACAGCATTAACACTATTTTTATCTCATCCTAACCTAATTTTTGCAGTAACTGGCTTAGTAGTATTTTTAACAACATTTTTTACAATCTCATAAATTAATTCAGGGGTTTTTAATAAAGCTGATCCACTTTGAGAACGTATAGCAACTTTAGGAGCTGGACAACCTAAATTTAAATCAATAATGTCGCAATTTACATTATTTTCAATTCACTTAGTAGCTGTTATAAATTCTTCAACATTATTTCCAAAAATTTGCATACTTATTGGATGTTCAATTTTATTAACATTTAACATATCAAGTGTTTTTTTATTATCATGAACCATTCCTGCAACTGAAACCATTTCAGCATAAACTAAACTAGCTCCATGTTGTTTTGAAATTATTCTAAAAGCTTCATTACTAACTCCAGCCATTGGTCCTTGAACTACTTTACCTTGAATTTCTACATTACCAATTTTCATTTTAACCCAATCTTTTTCCGTGTGCATATAACTTAGAATTTACATCAGTAAAAAACACTCATACTTTTTGAGAATAATTTTTAAAATAATCAATAATAAAATCAGCTAGAAGTTGTTCTTTATCTGGTCTTGACATTCACTCAACTGTTACATAAATTGGATTAGTATTTGATTCTGTTATAAAAATTTCAGAATTTTCTCAAATAACAAAAATATTTTTTGAATCTGCTTTTACTAAATCTGCAATTTTTTCAATATTTTTTGAGAATTGTTTAACTTGATCTTTTTCTAAACCACTAAACTTAATGATTGGCATAATAAATTTCTCTTTTTCTATGTAATTTTAATTACAAAATAAATAATTATAGTAAATCAAAAAATAATAAATTTTATAAACTAATTAACCAAATAATTATTTAATAAATTCTTGGTTATTAAAATACGGTCTTAATAATGTTGGTAAAATTAATTTTTCACCATCTCAATAATTTTCTAAAATAGCTGCAATCAGTCTATCAACTGCAACTCCACTTCCATTTAATGTGTGAACTAATTTAATTTTTGAATCTTTATCTTTAAATCTTGTTTGCATATTTCTAGCTTGAAAATCAGTACAATTTGAACATGAAGATATTTCACGATATTTATTTTGTTCTGGAAATCAAACTTCTAAATCATAGGTTTTAGCAGAACTAAAACCAATATCTCCACTACATAATTCAACAACTCTATAAGGTAAATCAAACATATTTAAAACATCTTCAGCATCCTTAATTAGCATTTCTAATTCATTCATTGATTCTTCTGGATGAACAATCTTTACTAACTCAACTTTATTAAATTGATGTAATCTAATCATTCCTTTAGTATCTCTTCCAGCGCTTCCTGCTTCTTGTCTAAAACATTGAGTAAAAGAAGTATATTTTAAAGGTAAAACATCATAAGTCAAAATTTCATTAGCATGCAAATTAGTTAAAGGAACTTCACTTGTTGGAATTAAATATTGTTCTCCAACTTGATACATATCTTCACTAAATTTTGGTAATTGACCTGTTCCTAACATAACACTTTTATTTACAATTAAAGGACAAAAAATTTCCTTATAGCCATGTTTTTCATGTCTTTTTAATAAAACATCAGCAATGGATCTAACTAATTTTGAACCTAATCCAGTATAAATTAAAAATCTTGACCCACTCAATTTAACTCCCTTTTCAAAATCTACTAGACCTAATTTTGTAGCTATTTGTCAATGTGGAGTAGAATGTTTTAATAAATTGGAATGGTTTGATTTTCTAATTTCAACATTATCTTCATCGCTTTTACCAAAATAAATATCTTTGTGTGGCAAATTAGGAATATATGATAGTTTTTCTAAGATTTGATCATTAACAGTTCTTAACTCATCATCTATTTTGATAATTTGTTCATTTAAACTAACAACTTCAGCTTTTGCTTTGTCAGCTTGTTCATTTTTTTTATCTTTAATTAATATTCCAATTTCTTTTGATAACTGATTTTTTCTAGATTTTAATGCTTCAAATTTAACTAATATTTGTTTTCTTTTAAGATTTTTTTCTACTGCATATTTTAAATCTTCACTATAATCTTGCTGATTACGTTTATTTAATCTTTGAATTACTTCATCTAAATTCTGTTCAATATAATTAATGTCTAGCATTACAAAAAACTCCTTTTATTAAAATTAATTATATTATAAGTAATTCTTAAAACAAAAAACAAGCCGTGGCTTGTTTTGATATTATTGATATATTTTTGTAATTTTATTAAGTAATCCTAATGTTTTTCCTAACATTGGTCCTGCTAAGAATAAGAATCCTATAGTACCAATATTTACATAGTTTAGTAAGAATTTAGCTTTAATATCTCAAGATATAGGATTTACTAAAAGCATAATAACTCCAGGAATAATAATTAATACATCCATTAACACTCTTGAAACATTAAATGGTAATTTAGTTAATCTCATAAAGTTTGTGTTGATTGAGTTATATGATCCTAATAATCAACCTGAGTGAATTCAAAATGTTAGTCCAACAATATATAAAACAAATGCAATTGTGAAAAATATTGTTCTAAATTGGTAAGCAGTTGATTGATTAAACAATCAATCTAAATATCCAATTACTTTTAACATTTCAATTTGACCATCAATTACATATGATAATCCAACATTAATAATTACATCTAAAACAATTAGTGGTATTAATTGTAATCATAGCTTTTTATCTTTTGTTATTTTGTATTCTCTAATAATTGATAACACTAGAAACACAACTGAAACTAGTAATAAAAATCCATATAATGACATTAAAGCTAGTTTGTAATTAGTTGCAGCAACTAATCCTTCAACAGTTTTTTCATTAACTTTTGCTCAATCTTTAAACAATGCTAATATACTAAAGTTTGTAAAATCTACTTGACTTGCTCCTACTGCTGTTGGCACATATAAAGCAATTGACAATGAAAACAAATACAATCCAATTAGTAAACAACCTAACCTAATTAAGTATTGTTTTTTGTTTTGACTAATACTTGTTTTTAAATTGCAAAAATATTTTTTCATTCTTATCTCCTTTTTAGTTTTCATAATATTATAACCTAGGAAACATTTATTTTAACATTTTTTTAATAAAGTATATAGTAAATATAAATATCTAATTTATTAATTGATAAAAGCATTACATAAATACAATACACTAATAACATAATAGAATCTATAATAAAAAAATCAAACTCTAAAAATCTATTTTTTAAATTAAAAAAATAATATATTTATAATTTTTAATGAATTTAATTAAGATTTAAAAATAGATATAAAAAATCTAGCGAGGGGGGTTGCTAGATTTTTATCTTTTTATTATATTGCATTATCTATTTCTGTATATTGAATATTTAATGAATCAGCAACATTTTTATAAACTAATTTACCATTAACAGTTTGTACACCTAATTTTAATGCACTATTGTCTTGAATAGCTTTTTTTCACCCTTTTGATGCAATTTCTACTACATAAGTAAGTGTAGCATTAGTCAAAGCAATTGTTGAAGTTCTTGGAACTGCTCCAGGAATGTTTGGAACTGAGTAATGAATAACATTGTGTCTTATAAAAGTAGGATCAGCATGTGAACTTATATGATTAACAGTTTCAACACTTCCACCTTGATCAATAGCAACATCAATAATAACACTATTTGGTTTCATTGTTTTTACCATTTCTGTTGTTACTAATTTGGGTGCTAACTTACCAGGAATTAATACAGTTGAAATAACTACATCACTTTCTTTAACAGCTTTTGCAATATTTGCATAATTTGATTTTAATATGTTTGCTTTGTGTCCATATGTTTCATATAGTTGTCTAATTCTATTTTCATTAAATTCAATTATAGTAACATTAGCTTCCATAGCTATTGCTAATCTAAGAGCTGAAGACCCAGCAACTCCTCCACCAATAATAGTAATATTAGCTTTTGGAGTTCCAGGAGTTCCACTAACAAGTACTCCTAAAGCATCTTTATCTGTATTTTTTAATAATAAATTTGAAGCAATAATAACTGCCATTCTTCCAGCAACTTCACTCATTGGACGTAATAAAGGTAAGGCTTTGTCTGGTGTTTGAACAGTTTCATAAGCAATAGCAATGACTTTATTTTTGATTAATTCTTCTGTTAAATCTTTTAAACCAGCTAAGTGAAAATAAGTAAAAATAATTTGGTTTTCATAAAAATATTTGTATTCTGATTTTAAAGGTTCTTTAACTTTAACAATCATTTCTTGTTTTCAAACATCTTCTACATTTTTAGTGATTTTCGCTCCTGCTTTTTCATATTCAAGATCACTAAAACCACTACCTAATCCAGCTCCTGATTCAACTAAAACTTCATGATTATTTCTAACTAATTCAACAACTCCCACAGGAGTAATACCAACACGATTTTCATTTTGTTTAATTTCTTTAGGTAATCCTATTTTCATATTATTCTCCTTAATCAAACAAATATATATAATAAAATGTCATACTATTTATGATTGGCATTTACGGTTTTATTTTATCACTACATATAAATCAAATATAAAATTGCAAAAAGCTTATTTATTTTTATAAATATCAATATCTAATTTTTTAAATAAGTTTAAAAAACTTTGAGTATTAAACACATTATATAAAACTATTGCAGAAATTACTGATACTAAATATTGAATAAAATCAGTTATTAAAGATATTAATGCTTTAACATTAGCTTGACTAGTATCACTAGAATTAGAATAATAATTAATTACATAAGCATATAAAACATATAAAAATATAAAGAGTTCAGCAATCATTATATTTAAATAAAATGGTAATTTATAAATTAGTAATTTAATTGAAACAAACATTAAAATATGAATAATAATTGAAATAGGAACATAAAAAGCTGCTCCTGAAACTAAATCAAAAATCATTGCATAAACACAACCAACAACTAGCATCATAGGACCAGGAATAAAAAAAGTCAAACTTAAAAACAACCCATCTGCAACTTGAAACAAACCAGTTCCTGCGATTTGAATCATAGAAGTAGTTAAGGCTATAACTGTTAATAAGCTTGACAAAACAGCTGTTAAAACAATATATTTAATACTTTTAAAATAAGAAATTCAATTAATAATTATTTTTTTGTTACTCATTAAATTATTCTATCTTATTTATTTTTTAAATATACCAAATAATAATTTAAAAAAGTTTCAAATAAAACCAGTTATAAAAATTAGTGGTCCTATGTAAATAACAAGTAATACTCCAATTTTTTGTTGAAGATTTGGAAGTTCTAGTTTTAATAACTGTACTGCTGTATGAGTTTTTAAAACATTGGTTGCTCTTTGTAAGAAATTTAGATCTGTTTTATCTGCTGCAAAACCTAAAATAATGATTCCAATTAAGATTACAATAGCTGCTAAAACTAAAGAAATTAGTATTTTAAATATTTTTCTGAACATATATTTCACTCTTTCTTAAAACTATAATAACATAGTGCTATAAATTATCTAATACAATAAGTTAATTTTAACAAAAAATTTTTAAAACTATTATGTGTCGGTTTTTATAGTATTTACTTAAATTTAAAAGGAATCAAAATTACGATTAAAGATAGCGCAAAAATTTTAAAAAGTGGAGAATTTTTAAGAAAGGGATTACCGAAAGTAAGACATTATGTTTTTATTTTTTGACTTAATTACTAACTTTGTCTTATCCTCCTAATCTCTTGCTTTTATTTCTTTAATTAACTAAAATAATAAACTATTGAATAAGATAGTAACAAAAACTATTAAAGACATTCCAAATATATAAAATCTATTGAATCCTTATATTATTTTATTTTCTACATTTTCTAGAAAGATAAAATAAATTAGATGTCTAATCTTACCTTTTTATACATATTATAAAAAATGATAAGCAGTTACTTGTAACTCAACAAAACCAAATTTAAGCTTATGTTTTTATTATTAACTATTTAAAGAAAATAAATATAAAATATAAGTTGAAAAAATACTAAACTGTGGGGTCGAATAATTAAAAAAGCAAAATACAATTTAACTCCAATATTAAAATGAGTTGGAGGAAAAAGACAATTATTGAATGAAATTATTTCTCTAATACCAGAGAAAATCAATACGTATGTTGAACCTTTTCTAGGTGGCGGAGCTGTATTATTTTTTGTTCAGCCAAAAAAAGCTATAGTAAACGATTTAAATAAAGAATTGATTAATGTTTATAACACTATTAAAAATAACTCTAAGGAATTAATATCTAAATTAAGAGAATTAAAATCACTAAATTCAGAAAAGTATTTTTATGACTTAAGATCATTAGATAGAAATAATGATTTTCATCAATTAGATAACGTTTTTAGAGCAGCAAGAATAATTTACCTAAACAAGACTTGCTATAACGGATTGTTTAGATTAAACAAAGCAGGTCAATTTAATACCCCATATGGTAGATACAAAAAGCCTAATATATTTGATTTGAACAATATATTAGAAATGTCAAGATATTTCAATGATAATAATATTCAAATTATTAACAAAAGTTACGAAGAAGTTCTTAAAAATCTTAAAAAGGGGGATTTTGTTTATTTAGATCCTCCTTATATGCCTTTAAGTAGCTCTTCTTCATTTACAGGTTATACACAAAGCGGTTTTGATGAAAATCAACAAATCAAATTAAAGCAAATCTGTGATGCATTGAATAAAAAGGGTGTTAAGTTTTTATTGTCTAATTCAGATCATCCATTTATAAAAGATTTATATAAGAATTATACAATTACTATTATCAAGGCTAAAAGAGTAATTAATAGCAAATCTGATAAAAGAGGAGAAATTAACGAAATATTAGTAAGAAATTATTAGTATGAATATAAATGAAGCTTGAAACAAACTTTTTGATAAATACAAAATTCTAGATGAAATAAATAAAAAAGGTTTTTATATAATAAAAACTGAAACTATTAAGGAATTTAATGAACCAAGATTAATGGCTAAATTCGATAGTTCTTTAAAACTACCTGAAATTTTCAAACAACACAATATTAATATTTTACCTATTAGTAAAAAGAAATATATACTATCTAGTTTTAAACTATATGAATATATTGGTCAGCTTGGTGAAAATAATAAAAATAATATAGAAAAAATCATAATTGAACATAATTATCAGTCAATTAACATTAATAATATTTCTTCTGAATCAAGTGCTATTATGAGCTTAATTCTAACTAGAACATTAGATAATTTTTTAGTCGAAAACGATAATACAATGACATTCTTTGGTAGAATGTGAACAAAAAACTTTGATTTTTTTATAGATAAAATAGATAACAAAAGTATGAAAATTGAAGTTAATAATTCTCAATGCGAAATAGATGCCGGTTTAGAAAACAAAAAATCACTTGTTATTTTAGAAGCAAAATTATCAAGTGATCCAGACTTTAATATTAGACAATTGTACTATCCATTTAGACTATGATCTAATAAAGTTGAAAAACCTATTAGATTAGTCTTTATAAATTACTTTAATCAAATTTTTAGATTATTTGAATATAAATTTGAAGATATTAATAATTTATCTTTGATTAAACTAATTAAACAAAAAAGCTACTCTTTATACAATACTAAAATAACACTTGATGATATTTATAAAGTTTTTAGAAACTAAAGTTATTTACACAGATAACCAATATGAATCGGATACTGTTTTTATTCAGGCAGATTCTTTTTGAAGAATTATAGATATATTAGAATTTTTATCAAGAAAAACTAAAACTAAAAAGCAAATTGCGCAAATTATGAATTTTACAGATAGGCAAGCTGACTATTATTTTAATGCTGGTAAATATTTAAAATTGTGAGATAAGAATAAAAATACCAAACAAGTGTTTTTGACTAATATAGCTAAAAAGATAATAAAACTTAATTACAAACAACGTCAATTAAAATTGGTAAGTTTAATTCTAGAACATAAGATATTTAACGAATTGTTTATCCAAACTTATACTAACCAACAATTCCCAACCAAGGAAAAAATTATTAGCATTATGCTGGAAAATAACGTGTGTAGTAAAAATCTAGTGGAGAGAAGATCTAATTCAGTTCTTGCTTGAATAAAATGGATTTTTAATTTAACAAATATTTAAATAAAATTTATTCTCTCACAAACCCTATTTTCTCAATTTTAGTGCAGAATAAGGGGTTCTAGGTTTCTTAATAACATAATTATAAAAAATTTAAAGTAAATTTAGTGTAGTTCATTTATTAATTTATAATTCATAATTTAAAATATTAAAAAATTAATAAATGATGACAAAAAACTTTAGATTAGCTTTTTTAAAAAAGGTCTACAATATTCATATGATTTCAAGGAGGAAGTTATGAAAAATTATCAATTAAAAGATCATAAAAATAACTTAGTAGAATTAAACAGCTTGGTAGGATCTAAAGGTTTAGTGCTATTTTTTTATCCTAAAGCTAAAACCTCTTTGTGCACTTTAGAAGTTATAGAATATCAAAAACATTTAGATGAATTTAAGCAATTAGGATTTAATGTAGTTGGAGTTAGTCAAGATGAACCTAATAAAAATGATGAATTTTGTTGTGAACAAAATTTAAGCTTTTTATTACTTTCTGATTTAAACAAAGATTTAGTAAATGAATTTAACTTAACAAGTGAAACAATTGTTTTAGATGATGAACCATTTGTTAAATATGAACGTTCAACATTTGTTTTAGATAACCAATTAAATTTATTAAAAGAATTTAGAAATGTTGATCATATTGAACATGTTAGTGATCTTTTAGAGTACTTAAAAAAGAATGACTAATAAATTAGCAAATTCTACTATAACTTATGATATTAAATTGTAATTAACCTTAATAGTTTTATTAAGGTTTTTATTTTATTAAATTTAATTCATCTTTTAAAAAAGAATTCCTATAGACTAATACTAAAATTATGTTGGAGAATTCTTATATGAATAAACTAACAAATAAACTTAAATTTCTTTTTGTATCAAATATCATTCTTATACCAAGCGTTCTTACTATTTCTTGCTATAAAACGATTCAAATAAAATTGATCAAAAACCTAATAACAATGATAATTCAAATAATGATCAAAATCAAAATGATCAAACAAATCAAAATCAGAATCAAAGTGATTCAAATAATAAAATAGATAAAAATGATGAAATTCAACTATTTAATTCACATTTTTTAGATATTAATAAATTAAAAGACCTAACACCATATCAAATTCATAAGCAAACTAAAGATTATATAACTGGTCAAAAAGAATTTAATAACTTTGTAAAAAATAATAATATTGATTTTACTCTTTATGATCATAAAGAATATCAAAAAACTACTGAGAACTTACTTCAAAATTAGGAAAATATGGAAACATTGGAGAAGATAAAATTAGTAGAACTAAATTTTATAATCCACACATTCCACTTTCTTATTCAATAAAACAACAAAAACTAGAACAATTAAAAGATGAAGAAATTAAAGGTTTAACTGCTACAGATTTTGATTTTAAAACTCTAGTTAAAACAAATCCTTTTGGGTCTTTACCATCTAATTTAAGTCAATTATTATCTTATGCAAGTTTTAATTCATTAGAAAAACTTTTTAAAATAAAAGATATTATTAATTTAAAATCTAAGCACGATGATATTAAAGGAAGTTTTGAGCTATTGATCAAAACAAAAAATAAAAAATACTATTATAAAACTACTAAAGATAAAAATAACTTTTTAAAAACTAATGAAGATTATTTTAAATACATTCACAAACGTAGTTTTCAATTAGAAATTAATGTAAAACAATGAGTTATTGATCAAGATGAAAAAACTTTACAAGAAATTGAAAGATTAAACTTTGCTAATGCTTCAGGAACTGCTTGAATAATAGATAGAATTGATAATAAAAAAGATAAAAATAACTATGAACTTTTATTAGCTACAAATATTCATGTATTTAGTTTAAGAAAAACTTTTGATAAAAGTATTTTTAATAATAAGTTAGAAGATAATAAATGAAAACAATTTCCTGTTGGATTTTATGATGGAAAAGATACAACAAGTAGTGAAGATAATAGAAAAATGAAAATTTATTTAAAAGCTAATAGAACAGAAAAAATAGATAATAAAAACGGCTTAATTGAAAGTGATATTGATAAAGATAAATCTATTGAAGCATTTGAAATTTATTCACAATACTTAAAAGCTCCTTATTATATACCTAGATATAGTACTGATCACATTTTCTTTAAAGATATAAATAAAAAAAATAAGTATTTTAATGATAATGACTATTTATCAAAAACAAATAATTCTGGTGCTGACTTTGTAACTTTACGCTTAAAAATTCAAAAAAATAAATTAGAAAAACTTTTGCCGAGTTTAGCTAAAGTTATTGAAAAAGATCAAGAAAAAGATTGATATATTAAGTTTAAAAATTCTAAATTTAGTCCTTTACAAACTCAATTTTATGCAGGTTATCCTAAGCATTGAAATCCATTTATTAGAAAAACTCAATTTAGAGGTCTTAAATTAGAAGGTGGAATAATTTCAACACAAAGAAAAGTTTTAGAAGATATTTGACTAAAATATAATGAACAAAAAAATAAAGAATATAATTCTCTAAATGAAAACTATAAAAAATATGAAAAGCCATTTATTGATAATGAGCATAGTATGAATTTAACTATTGCTGATCAATTTTCAACATTATATACAAATGTTCCTTTTGGTCAAATTACCTTAAAACAAGGTGTGTCTGGTTCTATGGTTATTGATTCTTCTTTTAATGTTATTGGAATTTTAAATACAGAAGTTGAAGATGTCTTAGGAAGTAGATATATTTCAATTCCCTTATTTGAATATCAAGGACAAAAAGTTAGTTTACCAGTACGTGTTCAAACTAATGGAGTTATTTTATTTAATTCTTTAAGTAATGATTATTTAACTAAAAATAATAAAGAACCTAGAATAATTGATGGATTAATAGAAAAACTAAAAGAAGATAAACTTACAACTGTTAGCTTGAATCCTTAAATTTATTTAAAATATTTTAATTTTTACTTAAATACTTTTTATTAATATTTAAAAAAAATACTTATTAATGTAATAGTAAAAAATAAAAAAATAGAAGGATAAAAATGAAAATAGCTGGATTTTGAAGAAGAGTTTTTAAAACTATTATAGATTCCTTATCACTAGTGTTTATCTTAGGTATTTATTTGACACTGCCATAGGTTTTTGATAAAAAAGATTTTCATACTGTTGATTTTACTCCTGATTGAAATTGTTTTAATATTGATGATTATTATATTGTTGGGTATAGTTTTGATTGTAATGAAGATTATAGAAACCTACCATACATAGCTTTATATCAACCAGATAATAATTAGTAAGGTTCTTAAATATTTAAGAACCTTTTTTATTATCTTATTACAAGTTTGTACTAAATTGCTTGTAAAAAAAAAAAAAAAAAGTATTGCGAGTTGATAATATTGGATTAACCAAGCGTATTGGTAATAAATAAAAAAAAATAAAGAAAGGTTGTGCTTTAAGTGAAAAAAGTCTTAACTACATTAAGTGTTTTAAGTATGATAACTATACCTATAACAATAACAGTTTCTTGTTCATCATGAAGAACAGCACCAATGACAGTTAAACAAATTTCAGATGTTTTAGATATTTATAAAAATGAATCTTTAAAACAAACAAATTCTGATAATGTTGTAGTAATTAAAGCCAGTGGTCTTTCTAATATAGACATAAACTCTTTACAAAAAATCAAAGAAAACAGAGAAAATAAATTAAATAAGAAAATTGAAGAAAATTCAAAACTTATTATAGATAAATTAACAGAAAAAATATCATCTGTTGTTTCAAATAAAATAATTAATTTTGAAACTATTAGTTCTGATAAAACTAATCTAAAAGACGATATTTTTTCAAAACAAATAACAAAAGATTTTATTAAAGAAAAATGAAAACCATATTATCTTACTATTAGTTTAGCTGATATTAATTTCAATTCTTTAGTTTCTAAAAATAAAGATCAATGATTATCTAAATTAAATGGTTTACAAACTGTTACTTTTAGAAATAAAGATAAATCTATTTCTATTAATAAAACAAATAAACCTAAATGATTTGATACTAGTATAAACAAAGTATCTATTATAGATTCACTAAAATTAGACTCTATGTTATCTTCAAAAACTGATACAAATTTAAAAATAAATAAAATTGTTTATTTAGTATCATTTAATGCTAATATTTTAAGTTTTAAAGATGCAAAAAACGTAGCTTTTTATATTGAACACGATTTAAATAACTAGAAAGGAGAATTAGTATGTCAACTGATCAAAAAATTATTGATTTTAATGAAAAAGATCAATTAGAAGGATTAAAAAATATAGTCGCTATTACTGCTTGTGCTGCTGGTGTTGCTCATACTTATATGGCAGCTGATAGTATTAGTAAAGCTGCAAAAGCACTTAATATTAATGTTCATGTTGAAACACAAGGAACAATTGGTGCTGAAAATGTTATATCAGATCAACAACTACAACAAGCTGATCTTGTTATAATTGCAGCTGATGTTAAGATTGATACTTATAGATTTAATGGTAAAAAAATTTATATAACAGGTGTTAATGATGCGATTAAAAATCCTGAATTATTAATTAGAACAGCTTGACAGCAAGCAGTAGAACAAGGTAAAAAAGGAACCAAAGTTGGTGTTTTTACAATTGGAGCTACTAAGAAAAAAGGTATATTAAACCATTTAATGACAGGTATTTCATGAGTATTACCATTAATTATTGCAGCAGGAATATTAATGGCTATAGCTAATTTATCTGCATTTCAAACTATTTATTCAGATCAGGTTGGAGACTATACTCAAGCTTGAGTATTATATGAGAGACCTTTTCCACAATTTTTAATGAATGTAGGTTCTTTAGGATTTAAACTAGTAATACCATTATTTTCTGCATTTATTGCATATTCGATTGCTGATAAACCAGGTATAGCTCCTGCTTTAATTGGTGGTTGAATTATTAATGATAATAAAATGTTAGGAATAAATGTTCCAGTTTCAGAAAATTCTTCTATTGAGCCAGGTGCTGGTTTTTTAGGAGCAATTATTGTTGGATTATTAGCTGGATATCTTGTTAAATTGTTAAAGTCTTTACGTTGATGAAAAATTTTAAAACCTGTTGTTCCATTAATGATTATTCCTATTATTTCAGTATTTATAATTAGTACTTTTGTTAAATTTGTTATTGGAGCACCTATTGCTAATTTAGTTTTAGGATTATTTAATGGTTTATCTGCTTTACAAGATAAATTTGCTGGAACTTCATTTGTGATTGCTTTAGTTGTTTCAATGATGATTGCTTTTGATTTAGGAGGACCATTTAATAAAACTGCATTAGTATTTGGTACTGTTGTGTTTTATCAATCACTAGCTCAAGTGTTATCAAATGGACAAACTTTTTGAGATGCAAACTTTGTTCCTGGAACAGCAGCTCAAGCAGCTATTTCAGTTCCACCTTTAGGAATGTTTTTAGCAACTTTATTATTTAAAAAGAAATTTACACAAAATGAACGCGTTATGGGAAAAGCAGCTTTTGCTCAAGGTATTGTTGGTATTACAGAAGGAGCAATACCATTTGCTGCAACAGATCCAATTAGAGTAATTTTTGCAAATGTAATTGGTGCTGCTGTTGCTGGAGTTGGTGTAACTTTAACTAATGCTAAATTTGCAGCTGGTTTAGGCTCACCTATAGGTGTATTTTTAGGATATATTCAATTAGATGGAATACTAGGTTGACCAATGGGATGAATTATTCCTATTTTACTAGGTATTTTAACAACTGCTTTAATCATAGGGTTTACAAAACCAAAAATTAAAGGAGAAGAATTAGAACAATTAGAAAAAGAATTAAAAGATAAAAAAATAAAACGTATTCAAGCACATAAAAACTTTAAACAAGCAATTAAAAGTCCTAAAATGATGTTTGCTTTAATTAAAAAAGTAGTTAAAAAATGATGAACTAATTATATAAATGAAGTTAAAGAATTTTATTCAAATGCTTGAAAACAAATTAAAAAATACTTTATTTTAAAATGAATGAATACTAAAAATTTCTTTAACAGATTAAAACAAATGTTTAGTAAGAAAAAATAGGAAACTTTATTATGTCATGAAACATATATGTTGTTTGTCACACACACTGAGATAAAGAATGATATTTTACAAAACAAGATAGTGATGTATTATTATGTTCAAATTTAAATCAAATAACTAAAATATTAAGTTCAAATGATGAATATAAGTCATTTACTTATGATGGTCAAGTTTCAATTATTGATGATTATTTAATATATTATCCAGAAAATGAAGCACAAATTAAAAAACTGTGTGAACAAAAAAAGCTTATAGTTGGACCATGATATACACAACCAGATTTTTTTAACACAACTTCTGAATCAATAATTAGAAATTTATTAATTGGTATTAATTTATCTAAAAAATATAATGCAGATTATTTAAAAACAGCTTATGTTCCCGATTCTTTTGGACATAATAACCAAATGCCTCAAATTTATAAAAGCTTTAATTTAAATAATTTTATTTATTGAAGGGGTATAAAAAATAGTCAATTAAAAAAAGCTGGAACTTTACATTATTGACAAGGAATAGATAAAACTAAAATCACATCTTATAATTTTTATTATGGTTATTGAGTACTTGGTTCCAAATTTGCTTATACTAAATTAACAAAAGATAATTTAAAAAAAGAAGCTGTAGAGTTTTTAAAAAATATCACTCCAATCTTAAATCAATTAAAAAAAGTAACTAAAAATTCGAATAATAATTTATTATTACCACTTGGTGGAGATCAAGCTCCGATTGTAGAACTAACTCCAGAATTTTTTAAACAAGTTAACAAATTATCTAATGATAATTGAATATTAACTGATTATGATACTTATTTTAAAAATATAGATAATAGCAATTTAAAAACTATAAAAGGTGAATTAAAATCACCATCTAAAGCAAGAATTCATAAAACAATAGCTTCACAAAGATATGATATTAAACAATTATTAAAAACAGTTGAACATAATTTATATAACGTTTTAGAACCATTAGCTATATATTACAAATATCTAACTAACAAATACGAAAAACAAATCATTAATAATGCATTAAAACTAATTTTAACTAGTCAAGCTCATGATTCAATAGGGTGTTGTAATTCAGATGAAACTAATTTAAATATTTATAATAGATTACTACAAGCTAATTATTTAATTGAATCTCAAATTACTAAACTTATTAAAAATTTATCTTTAAATATTAATTTAAAAGAAAATCAAGTTTTAGTATTTAACTCTAATTCATTTTATAAAAACAATATTTTTAAAGAACTAAATATTTTTACTTCATTTAATAATTTTAAAATTTATCATAATAAAAAAGCTGTTGATTTTATTTTATTAGATCAACAATATCATAATGATGGAATGATTGTTAATTTAGAAAAACAAGGAGAAATAAGTAGTAAAACTAAAGGCTTTTATAGTTCAAAAATTGTTGTCAATAATTTAAAAATAGACCCTTTCAAATTTGAGATTTTAGATATAGTTCAATCTGATAAAAAACCAATAAATTCTAGTTTTAATAATATAAAAACTAATAGATTTGATATATGAATTAATGATGATAATACTATTGCTTTTTTAGATAAAATTACTAATAAAAAATATCATAATCAATTTATGATTTATGCTCAACATGATTTTGGGGATTCTTATGATTATTCACCACTAACTGAAACAAATCAAATAATTTCAAAACTAATAGATGTAAAAATTGTTAAAGTAGAATACAGTTCTAATAACAATGTTTTAATTCAATTAAAAAATACTTATCAAATACCATATGATACAACAAAAACAAAATATATAAATCAAGAATTTGATATTAGTTTATTATTTACAAATGATTCAATTATTAAAATAAAAATTAATACTTTAAATAAATCAACACAAATAAGATGAAGAATAATTTCAAATTGTGATCAAATAAATAATTATTCTTATGCTGATCAATGCTATTGTGAAATAAAAAGACCAGTAGAACTAACTAAAGACTTATTAGTTTGAAAAAAAGAAAATTGAGTAGAAAAACCTGTTGGAATTGAAACTAATGAAAGTTATGTTTATTTAAAATCTAATAGATCAAAAACAGGATTTGTTACACTTGGTACTAATGAGTATGAAATTATTAATAAAAAAGAAATTCATTTAACTTTATTTAGAAGTATTGATGTATTAGGAAGAAATAATTTATTATGAAGACCAAATAGAGCTAGTGGTACTAGTGAGTTTAGTATAAAAACTGATGATGCTAGATTATTGTATAAAAATCTTGAATTTAATTTATATTGATTTGATATAAATAGCTCTACTAATATAGCTCAATTAGCAAATAATTTAATAACTCCAACTTGTTATTATCAAAATCAAAAATTTAATAATTTAAAAAAACGTTTTGACAGATTTTTATTTATAAATGACAAAATAAATACTAATAAAATACCAATTTACTCACTTATTAAAAACTTAAATAAAAATATCATTATTAAAACAATAAAACTTGCTGAAAATGATGACTTTGTTATCATTAGATGTTTTAACAATTCAAAAACAAACCAACAATTCAGTTTATTAATAAATAATCAATTAGTAAGTTTTAATAAGTTAAATATGTTAGAAGAAATAAAAAATAAAGATCTTAAAACTGATTGATTAAGACCATATGAAATAGGTACTTATTCATTTAAATTATTTGAATAAAGGATAAAAAATATGAATAAAGAAATATTTAACATAAATCATGTTTTTATTGATGTTGATGTTAATTCTAAAAAACAAGCTTTTGAAATTATTGCTTTAAAATTTTATCTACTAGGTTTTACAACAGATAAAAATAAAGCTCTTAAAGGTTTAAAAAAAAGAGAGAAAGAAGGTTCAACAGGATTTAATGATGGAATTGCTATTCCTCATGCAAAAATTAAAGAAATTACAAAACCTGGAATATTTGTTTTTAAATTTAAAAATGGTGTTGAATGGGATTCTATTGATAATAGTTTAGTTACAATTGCTATTGCTTTAGCTATTCAAGAAAATGATAGTGCAAATGATCATTTAAAAATTTTAAGTAGTATTGCTAGAAAATTAGTTGATGATGATTTTAGAAAAGACTTAAATAAAGCTAATAATGTTGATCAGTTATATCAATTAATTAGTAAAGTTGAGATTATTTAGTATGGTATTAGTTTTTGATGTTGGTGGAATGTCTACTAAAATTGCTTTAATTGATAGTAAAACAGATCAATTTATAATAAAAGATCAAATAATTTATTCTAATTTTATAAATGGTCAATCTCTATTATTTGAAATTAAAAAAAAGATCAATCAATTTAAAAATAATAATCTAAAAGCAATTTGTATTTCTAGTTGTGGAATTATTAATTCAATTAGTGGAGAGATTTCAGGTTCTTCAGCTATTAAAGATTATTATTTAATAAATTATAAAAAAGATTTAAAAGAATTTAACATACCTATTTTTATTGAAAATGATGCTAATTGCGCTGCTATTTGTGAATCTGAAATGGGAGTTGTTAAAAATAATAAAAACGCTGTTTTTTTAGTGATTGGAACTGGAATTGGTGGAGCAATTATTATAAATAAAATGTTATATAAAGGAAGTAATTTATTTGCTGGAGAATTTGGATGTAGTCTAGTTAAAATTCAAAATAATCAGTATATTAATGTTTCAGAAAGTTATTCAGCAAAAGCTATTGAAACTAACTATTTTACTTTAACAAATAAAAAAATAACAGCTAAAGAAATTTTTAATAAATATAAAGAAGATAAAGTTGCTAAAAAAGTTATAAATAAAACAATTAATGGTCTTTGTAAACTAATGATTAACATCACAGCTATTATTGATCCAGAAGTGTTTGTAATTGGTGGAGCTGTTAGTCAAAATCAATTATTTATCAACCTATTAAATAAGAAGTTTAAAAAATATATGATTATATCTAATATTAATTTAAATATAAAGATTAAACCAGCGATGTTTTTTAATGATGCTAATATTTATGGAGCTTATCTTTTATATAAAAAGGATTTATATGTTTAAATTTAAAAAAGATTTTTGGTGAGGTGCTGCTAGTTCTGGGTGTCAGACTGAATCAGATAAAGATAAACCAAATTTAAATATTATGGATTATTGATACAAACAAACACCAACAGATTTTTATGATAATAAAGGACCTAATATTACTTGCGATACTTATTCTAACTATAAAACTGATGTTAAATTAATGAGTGAAATTGGATTAAACAGTTTTAGAACTTCTATTCAATGAACAAGATTAATAAAAAATTTATATACAGGTGAAGTTGATTTAAAACAAGTAGAGTTTTATAGAAATTATTTTTTAGAAATTAAAAAAAATAATATTAAATTAATTGTTAATTTATTTCATTTTGATACACCTATTGAATTAGAAAATATTGGTGGTTGAACTAATAAAAAAACAGTAGAATTATATTTTTTATATGCTAAACAATGTTTTAAATATTTTAGTGATTTAGTTGATTATTGAACAACATTTAATGAACCTATAGTTTTAGTAGATGGATGTTATTTAAATAAGTGATATTATCCAAAAATTAGTAACTTAAAATTAGCAATTCAAGCAGCATACAACACAATACTAGCTCATTGCAAAGTAGCTAATTATTTTCATTCTTATTTTAAAAATGATCAAAATAAAAAAATATCAATAATATTAAATCTTACTCCAACAATACCAAAAAATAGTGAATCAAAACATTTAAAAGCAGCAAAAATTAGAGATGAATTACTTAATAAATCTTTTTTAAATGCAGTTATAAAAGGACAATTTAGTAATTTTTTAATCAAATTTTTAAATGAAAATAATTTAATGCCTGAATATGATCAATTAGAATTAAATGAAATTAAAAAAACAAGAATTGATTTTTTAGCTGTGAATTATTATCAACCAGCAAGAGTACAAGCACCAAACAATAATTTAGATAACCCAAAAGATTTAAAACTAGAAAATTGATTTGAAGTATATGTTGATAAAAAAAGTAGAATTAATCCTTATAGAGGTTGAGAAATTCACCCACAAACACTATATGATATAGCTATAGATATTAAAAATAATTATGATAATATACCTTGAATAGTTTCAGAAAATGGAATTGGTGTGAGTGATGAAAATAGGTTTTTAAA
This sequence comes from Mycoplasma leachii PG50, assembly GCF_000183365.1. Classification (NCBI taxonomy): domain Bacteria; kingdom Bacillati; phylum Mycoplasmatota; class Mollicutes; order Mycoplasmatales; family Mycoplasmataceae; genus Mycoplasma; species Mycoplasma leachii. The sequence goes on from NC_014751.1 coordinate 981,408, forward strand.
CAAACAAGGTTATATTGATGATCAATATCGTATAGATTTTATAAAAGAACATTTAATTTATTTATATAAAGCAATAGAACAAGGTTCAAATTGTTTTGGTTATCATATGTGAACATTAATTGATAATTGAAGCTGAGCTAATGGTTTTAAAAATAGATATGGTTTTATAAGTTTAGATACAAAAACATTAAAAAGAACAATTAAAAAATCAGGTTATTGAATTAAACAAGTAATTAAAGATCAAGGATTTGAATAATATGGAAAAAAAGAAATTAGGAATTAGTGTTTATTGTAAAAAAGCAAGTTTTGATCAAATTATTGAGTATTTAAAACTAGCTAGAAGCTATAATTTTGAAATATTATTTATAAGTTTTGTGCATTTATTAAAAACAGATTATTTTAAAAATATTGATGTTATTAAAAAAGCAAAAGAGTTAAATTATTATGTTATAGCAGATTTTGATCAAACTAGTTTAAATAATTTAACTAAATCTAATGATCTAAAAATCATAAAAGAAATTGGAATAGATTGCATTAGATTTGATCAACAAATTGATGCTCAAAGTTTAGCTAATTTAACTTATAATCCATATGACATTGATGTTCAATTAAATATTAGCAATAGCTTTAATTTTTTAGATAATGTTTTAGATTTTAAACCTATTTTAACTAGATTAAGTGGAAGTCATAATTTTTATTTACTAAAAGATTCAGCACTAGATATAGATTTTTTTAATAAAACAACTGATAAATTTATAAGAAAAAATTTAAATACTTCAGCTTTTATATCAAGTCAAATAGCAAATATTACTTTAGCAGATAATTACACTAAAGCAGTAAGTTTAGAGTTTTTTAGAAACATAGATATAATCAGTCAAGCTAAATACTTATTTTATTCAAATAAGATTAATAATGTTATTATTGCAAATATGTTTGCTAGTAAAAAAGAACTAGAACAATTATCACTACTTAATAAAGATCATTTAACTTTAAAAATAAATAATTTACAAAAAATATCAAAAACAGAAAAAGAAATTTTATTGTGAAATAATCATTTTAGAAGAAGTGATATTAATACTAGTTATATAAGATCAACATTTTCAAGAACTATTTGAAATTCATTTGATATAAAACCAAATAATATTAAACAAGTATTTAATAAAGGTGATATTGTAATTTTAAATAATAATGCTAATAGGTATAAAGGTGAATTACATATTATATTAAAAGATAATTATATTGATAATAACAATTTATATAACTACATAGCATCAGTTCATTCTGATGAATTATATTTATTAGATTTTATTGACTCTAATAGTCATTTTAAAATATCATTGTAGTATTTTTAAATAAAGATAATGTAATGAAAAAGAGAGATTTGAAATCTCTCTTTTAATTATTAAAAATTTGATTTATTATTTCTTCTCTTCAATTATTTTTTATAAAAGTAGGTTTTTTATCTAAATTTTTATTAATTATTTCTAATATATCAATATCATAAATATTTTTTTCTAATAATTGAATTAATTCGTTAGTAGTAAAAGAAAAAATATTTAAACCTTTAACAGTATTTTTCATTTTATTTGTTGTATTTAATTCAATGAATTGAGTCGATCTAAAAATATTTAATACATTATTATCTAATTTATTGGCTATAAAAATAGTTTGGCAATTATTATAAGTAGAATAAAAATTAACTGAATGTCTTATAACAGGTTCTAATTCAAAGATTGAAGCAACAAATGAAGAATTAAATAAACAAATGGGTCTTTTAGAAAAAACTAAAAGAGAAGAACTTGAATTAACTAATACTAAAGATCAACTAAAGAGAACACAAGAAGAAAAAGATAGAAAATACGAAGAAATTTTATCAGAACTATCTAAAGTAGAAGATGAACTAAAAAGTAATAATTCTGAAAAAGCAAAATACGTTAAGGAATTTGAAAAAGCTAATAAATTAGCTTTAGAAAAACAAAAAGAACTTAGTGATCTTGAAGGTAAACATATTGCTTTAGAAAAAGTAAAAGAACAAAGAACTAAGGATAATGAAAAGATAAATAAACAAGTTAATTCTTTAAGTAGAATGATTGTTTCTAAAAATGAAGATTTAAATAGGGAAAAATCAGAAAAAGAAGCCTTAGAAAAAGAAATTGCTAATATTGATAAAAGCATAGAAGCAACTATTCAACAAATTACAAAAGACAAACAAGATAATGAAAAACTAAATTCTAAGTTAACAAAAGATTTAGAAGATAAGCATCAAGAAATTGAAGTATTGAAAAAAATACTAAAGATGCTAAAGATAGAACTGAGCCAATTATTAAAATTGTAGAAACAAAAAAAGAAGAATTAAATACTTTAACTAAGAGTCATAAAGAATTAAAAGATAGTGTTGAGGAATTGAAAAATAAACTTCTATCTCAAAATACTGAACTAGAAGAAATGGGATCTAAAATTGAACCTGCTTTAATTGAAATAAGTAAAAAAAAATGAAGAAGGTAAGGAATTATTCCTAACTATTACTAAATTACAAAAACAAGTAGAATACCTATCAACTATTGACGATCAATTAAGTAAAGAAAAAGTAACTCTAGAAAATAAACTTAGAATTGTTGAAAAAGAAATTGTAGAAGGAAAAATCAGTAGACAATCAGATGATATTAGAAGCTTTGGTACTACTGTAGAAGGTTTACGTAACTTTAAAGATTTTCTGGATAAACAAACTCAAGAAGAGAAGTTGGAATTAGAAAGATTGATTAAAGAAAATCAACAACTTCAATCTGAAATAGAAAAAGAAACAGAGGAAGCAAAAAGTTCTGAAGAAACCAATAAGAGATTGAAGAGAGAAGATAAAAAACTTAATGATAAACTTTCAGATATGATTAATAAAAAAGATATTCTAATCAAAAAAATTAATGAACTGATTGTTTTAAGTGATGAAATTGAGGATATTTATAGACATAATTTAAACAGTGCAGGTAAAGCCAAAATTGAGATTGAATTAGCTAAAAGAACTATTGAAACATTTGTTGGTACTTCTGCTGATAAATATAAACACGATTTAAATAAAATTAGAAAAACTCATTTCAAAGCTATTCATAAATACTATGAAGAAATAATAAAAAATGAGCGAGAAGCTAAAGAAAAATTAGAAAAATTCAAAACTGATATCGATTCCTTAGAAAAACAAATTCAAGAATTTGATAAACAACAATAATTTCTATTAATAAACAAACATTAACTCATCTTAGGATGAGTTTTTGTTACATAATTTATTTGATAAATAATTAGGAGGTTATATGAAAAGTGAAATTCTAATTAGTAAAGATAATAAACAATTAGTTTTATATAAATGAGATGAAGTAACAAGACCACTAGCTGTAATTCAACTAGTTCATGGTAGTTGTGAACACATAAAAAGATATGAAGATTTTATAAGACAAATGAATCAAAATAATGTAATAGTAATTGGAATTGATCAAAGAGGTCATGGACAAACTAGTGTTTTAAATAATGAACTTGGGTATTTTAGTAAAACTAAAGGTTGAGAGTGTTTAATACAAGATCAATTATTAGTTAATCAATATATTAAAACTAATTATTCTGATTTACCTATTTATATGTTTGGTCATTCAATGGGAAGTTTTATTGCTAGAAGTTATGCAATTAAATATAGTAATACTATTAAAGGGTTAATTTTAAGTGGAACTAATCAAACTAATAGTTTTACTTTACTTTCAGCTTTAGTTTTAACAAAACTAACTTCTTTATTTTTAAAAGAAAAACAACCAAATAAAATTATTTGAAATATTAGTTATAAACAATTAAATAAAAAGTTTAAAACTAATAATAGTAATGGAGTTGAATGACTAACTAGAAATACAAATATTCAAAATCAATTTTTAAATGATAAATTATGTGGGTTTGTATTTAGTAGTAGTGCTTTTAAAGATATGTTTAAAGGAATGTTATTTAACTTAAAAACTAAAAATATAAAAAAGATGAATCATGATCTAAGAATTTTATTACTAACTGGTAGTGATGATCCTGTAAGTCATTATAGTAAAGATGTAATTAAACTAAATAATAAATTAGAAAAATTAGGTTATGATTCAAAACTAATTATTTATAAAGATTTTAGACATGAAATCTTAAATGAATTAGATAAAGATTTAGTAATTAGAGATATTTTAAAATTTATGTAATTTATTAATTTTTATCTTTATAATATAACTAATAAATAGAAAAATAGTAGAAATATGCTGCCAAAAGATCTTGATTTTAAGCTACAAATTATAGAAGAACATAAAAAAGGAGCTTCAGTTAAAGCTTTATCAGATAAATATAATATTGGTATTTGAACAATCAGAGATTGGATTCACCAGTATAAAATGTTTGCTGAGCAAGGAATTAGTAAAAGTGTAGTTCATACTAAATATGATCCAGAGTTTAAATTACACGTTATTAATCATAAAAAAGAATATAACTTAAGCTATCCAGAAACTATCAAACTATTTAGTATTAAAAACTCTTCAACTGTTGCTTTGTGAGAAAAACAGTTTAAAGAAAAAGGAATACAAGGTTTAAGTAATCAAATCGGCAGACCCAAAAACAGCTCTACTTCTTATAAACAGCTCTTTTTACAATTAGAAGAAAAAATTGCTGATTTAGAACAACAAATTGATGAACTAAAACAGCAATTAAATATTAAAGATACAAAATAAACATACTTATAAAAAATTAGACCTTAGCAAACAAAAGCTAAGGTTTTTAATTTGCAAATAGTTTTTCTAAAACATCTTGATACATTTTTAGTGTAGCTATTTCTCTTTGTTTTGCAGTTAAATCATTTGAATGATCATTTAAATTATCTGAAACAGTTAAAATAGTTGCTGCTTTTTTATTAAAATGATTTGCTAAATAAAATAAAGCAAAACTTTCCATATCAACAACATCTAAATTATGTTCTTTTATATCTAATTTAGATAATCTGTAAAACACATCACTACAGTGAACATTTGCTTTTAAACCAATATTTAGATCTAAACTAGGTTGATTAATTTGTCATCCTGTTTTATTTGGTTCAAAAATATTTACTTCACTAAAAGCATTTTTTGCTTCAATTACAGTTCCTATTTTAATATCGTTATTATATGTTCCACAAGTTCCAACTCTAATAATAGTATTAACATTATGATCATTAAATAACTCATGAACATAAATAGCAATTGAAGGTTGACCCATTCCGCTTGTAGCAAAACTAACTTTATGATTTTTATAATAACCAGTGTAAACAAAAGCATTTCTGACTTCACTTACTAATTTATAATCAGTTAGTAAGTTTTCTGCTGCTCATTTAGTTCTTTTTGGATCTCCTGCAATTAGTGCAATATTAGCAATATCGGCATTTTTATCAATATGCATATTTTTTTCTCCTAACTAAAGTTTATTTATATCTATTTATAGATTACTAAAAACAAATAAGTTAATAAAAGTTTTAAACTAGTTTTTTTACTAGTTTTAATTATTTTTTTAAATATTTTTAATTTTTAATCACTTTTTAAAATTTTTTTCTAATACTATAATGAAAGCAAAATAAGCTTTAATTATTTTATTAAGCTTTAAATTATTTATTATATCTAGTTAAAAGAGTGTTAAAGACTAAATTATCATCTTCAGTTCTAATATAAATTTTTAAAAGATCAATTAAAGTTTTTGAACGAAAAATAATAAAAAAATAATTTATAAGTAATTTTTTAAAAGTTTTTTCTAATAGATTAATAGAAAGGATAAATGAGTTATTCTCAAACACTTCTTTAATTGCATTAACTAAATGTATTTCATTTAAAGTTAAATTATATAAATGTCAGTTTAAGTCAGTTGTAAAGTTATTTTTAAAAATTTTAATTAGTTGTTGTTGTAAATCATTAATGTTATTAATATCTTCATATTCTAGTTCTAAAACTATTTGATGAGATCAATTTAATACAGTAAGTAAATAAGTTTTTTTATTCATTAAATCAATAAAAATTGGTTTGTTATCAATTTTCAGTTGATCTTTTGGTATTTTATAAATTCTTTGGTTTTTATTAGTTATCACAAATTCAAATTTATCACTTATTATAAATACATCTTTGAATTTATATCTATTTAAATCTATTTGTTTATTTATAAAAAATCTATTAATAGAATCAATTCTTAAAATATCTGAAAAAATAGTTGGATTAGTTTTAATAATAAAATCTTTATCAATATCAAAATTAGTATTCAATACTAATCTATGTCTATGTTTATGATCTAAAACTTTTTGTAAAAAATCAGTTTTAAATTGGTTTTGATTAATAATATTAATAAAAAAACTATTTTTAGTTAAAAGGTTAATCTCTTTAGCTTGAAAATCTAAATAAATGTCAAAATTTAACATATAATAACCAACTAAATTACCTTTAAAACAATAATACTTTAAGGCTCTATTTCAATTAGAAGAAGTATATAAACTATTTAGAATATAACTTGGAATTTGTTCAAAAATTTGTTCACCAATTAAATATTTATCATTTAGTTTATTTATTTGAATTAAAACTGAGTGCGTAGCGTAATAAAACATATATTTTCTTTCTATTAATAAATTTAACAAAAAATAGTGTGGTTATTAAATTTTAATTAAATAAAGATTTTATTTGGTGTTTTTTGGTGTAATTTGGATTTTTTTGGCTTATACTAAAAAATTAACGGTTATAATAAACTTGAGGGATTCATATGATTAAAGAACAAAGATACAAAGAGATTTTAAAAAAATTAGAAATAAATGAATTGCTTTCTTTAGAGTTTCTATCAACTGATTTAAATATTCCCTTAACTACTTTAAGAAGAGATCTTAAAGAACTAGAACAAAGACATAAAGTTATTAGAACACATGGAGGAGTACAACTTAATAAAAGTAATTTAATTGTTGAAGATTATTTAGATAATAAAATTAATTTAAATATTCAAGCTAAACAACAAATTGCTATTAAAGCTCTTAAAAAAATAAAACCTAAAACTTGTATTTTTTTAGATTCAGGTTCAACAACTTATTATTTAGCAAAAATTTTAGATCCTAATTTAGATTTAAAAATTGTTACTAATTCAATTTTAAATGTTCAAGAATTAAGTAAAAATAATCATCAAAATATTTATTTATTAGGTGGAAAATATCAAGTTATTACTAGTTCTATTTTAGGTTATCAAGCAGTTAATGATTTGAAAAACTATGCTTTTGATTTAAGTTTTATTGGCATTAATGCAGTTGATGATCAAAACAATATTTATACAACTAGTGATGATCATGCTCAACTAAAAATTCAAGTAATTAAGAACTCAAATAAAAGCTATGGGTTAGTTGATCAATCTAAAAAACATTCTAAATCATTTTATAAATTTGCTACAAATTTAGAATTAGAGCTAATTGAAGATTAATGATTTATACAATTACTTTAAACCCTGCTATTGATTGTGTAATTGAAACTAATGAAATAGATTTTAATAACACTAATTATTATACAAATAGTTATTCATTAATTGGTGGTAAGGGAATTAATGTAGCAATTATTTTAAATAATTTAAAAAATGATGTTATAAGTACAGGTTTTTTAGGTAAAAATAATGCCAATCAATTTTTAGATAAATTTTTAAAATTGAATTTAAAAAATCATTTCTTTTTATACAATGGTATAACTAGAACTAATTTTAAGATTAAAAATTTAAATACTTTTGATGAAATAGAGCTGAATGGTGTCGGTTGTGATCTTAAATCAAGTTATCTAAATAAGTTATTAAAATATCTTAAAGATAATTTAAAGGAAAATGATATTGTTATAGCTAGTGGAAGTGTTAATAAATCATTTAATGATAATGTTTATCAAATTATAGGTGATCTTGTTAATAAAAAACAAGCTTTATTCATTTTAGATACCTCTAAAAAATATCTTTTAGAAGGTCTAAAAGCAAAACCTTTTTTAATTAAACCAAACATTAGTGAATTATTTTCAGTTTTTAATGAACCTATTAGTTATGAATTTGATGAAATTTGTAAAAAAATAAAGCAACTACAAAATTTAGGTGCTAGAAATATTTTATTAAGTATGGCAAATAAAGGAAGCTATTATTTTTCAGAAAACAATGATATTTATAAAATAGGGGTTGGTCAAGGAAAACTAGTTAATTCAACTGGAGCTGGTGATTCAATGTTAGCTGGATTTGTTCACGGATTAAATCAACAATTAGATATTATAAAAACTTTAAAATATGCTGCTAGCTGCGGGTCAAGTACTGCTTTTAGTAAATGACTAGCAACAAAAAAAGAAATCAATAAACACTTAAAAGAAATTAAAGTTAAAAAAATAGAAAGGTAGTTATGCAAATAAAAGATTTATTTAATCAAAATACTTCTTTTTTTAAACAAGAATTTAAAACAAAAACACAAATAATTGACTTTTTAGTTTCAAAATTGTTAGAACAAAAAATTATTAGTAAAAAAACTGCAGTTTTAAATGCAATTAAAACAAGAGAAAAATTAGAATCAACTGCTATTGGTGATGGTATTGCTATTCCACATGCATTAAATGAAGCAGTACTAAAACCAACAGTTTGCTTTATGAGTTTAAAAACTCCAATAAAATGAAATAATAATGATAACCAATTAGTTGATTTAGTTTTTATGATAGTAACAAATGATCAAAATGGCAATGATCATATGGATGCAATTGCAGATCTTTCATCTAAATTCTTAGATTCTAGTGTTTTAAATAAATTAAGAGAAATTGAAAGTTTTATAGAACTAGTAGAAATTTTTGATGATAAAAAAGAATTAAAAGAAGAACAAATTAATAAAAATGAATTTTTTGATGTTGTTGGAATAACTGCTTGTCCTACAGGAATTGCTCATACATATTTAGCTAGTGATAAGTTAACTGAATATGCAAAAAGTTTAAATCTAAGCATTAAGATTGAAACACAAGGAAGAAGAGGAATTGAAAATAAGTTAACTGAACAAGATATTAAAAATGCTAAAGTAATTATTTTAGCTCATGATAAAGCAATTGAAGGAATGTCTAGATTTAATAATTGTAAAGTTATTGACACAAGCACAAAAGATGCAATTTACAATGGAAAAGAATTGATCTCTAACTTTGATAAACATCCTAAATTAAAAGAAATTAAAAATATTAAAGCTGATGATTCAACTATTGGGGAATTAAGTTTAAAAAAATTTAAAGACTTTAAGGGTAATTTGTTAGGTGGGGTTTCTAGAATGCTTCCTTTTGTTGTAGCTGGTGGAATTATTTTAGGAATTGGTTTTTTATTAGACTTTATTACTGGTAATGGTAATGCTAAAGGTGATTTTGGAACAGTTAACAAAGTTTCTGGTTGATTTGCAGCAGCTGGAAAAACTGCAATGATGATGATGGTTCCAATACTTGGTGGTTATATTGCTTATGCAATTGTAGGACCACAAGGATTAATGCCTGGTGTTGTAGCTGGATTATTAGCAGATAACACAGGTGGTTTTGCATATGGAACTATAGGATCTTGATCTGGATTATGAAAAAGAATTTTACCAGAACACTTACCAACTAGTTCAGGATTTATTGGTGCTATGGTTGGTGGTTATTTAACTGCTTTTATTGTTTTTGGTCTAACTGTAGGAATGCAAAAATTTAAAAAACCATTTCATGGTGTAAGAGACATAGTGTTTATTCCAATTTTATCTTTATTAGGAATTTCTTTAACTATGTTTGTGTTAAATATACCACTTGGTTATTTATTATATGGAATTCAATTGGGATTAACTTATATGGCTAAAAATAATTTACTAATTATTTTAGGAGCTATTATAGGGTTAATGATGTGTGTTGATATGGGTGGTCCTATTAATAAGATTGCTTATGTTTTAGGAACAGCTTCAGTAGCAGGTTCATTTGGAAAAGAAGCTATATTTACAAATGTTATGGCTGCTTCAATGGCTGGAGGAATGATTCCACCTCTAGGTATTGCTTTATGTACAGTTTTATTTAAAAAAGTTTGAACTTCAAAAGAAAGAGATGCTGCAAAAGCAAATTGATTAATGGGATCATTTTTTATAAGTGAAGGAGCTATTCCATTTATGATAACTGATCCAAAACATATCTCAGTTTCAGCTTTAAGTGGTGGATTTGCTACAGGTTTATTGGTTGGTGCATTTAAAATTACCCTACCAGCTCCACATGGAGGAATATTTATATTTCCTTTATTAAATTCAGAATTATTTACTAAACATAGTGTTGCTAAAGGTATGGGTATAGCTTTATTTATACTTGCTATTTTAATAGGAACACTTGTAATGACATTAATATTAGGATTTTGAAAAAAAGTAGATATTTCTAAAGGATATTTACAAATAGTTGAAACTTAAAAGATATTTAAAGCTATAAAAATATCTAGTCTAACTAAATTTAGATCAGTTTGATTATAATTAATATAACCAATTTAATATGTTATGTTATATCTGTTTTTATAAATTTTTATTGTTTTTTAGAAAACATAATTTATACTTTATCTTTTATAAATCAGCATATTTATGCTGATTTTTTATTTTTTTGTTATTTTTTGGTCATTCTTTTAAAAAAAAAATCTAAAACAATAGTGAAAACAGAAGGGAATGAATATAAAAGAATAAAGAATAAAAAGAATTTAATATTAATTGATTTTAAAATTAATTATTTTTTAGTGTTAAAACTAACTTCACATTAACTTTTATTATAGAAATTGTTAGTATCACAAATTAATTGTGTAGAACTATGACTTTATATAGACTTTGCTTAGTTAGTGTGCATAACAAACTTTGTTTAATGACTTTTTTAGGTTTTAAAAAATTAGATTTGTTAAATTTTGAACTTATAAGCTAATAGAAATAAAAAAAATGAAATTACCTATGTGCACTAATCCATTTGATAATTTTTGCTACAAATTTCTTAAAAGTTATTATAAATTTTCCAAATTTATTTATTTTTAAAAAAAATTAAAAAAACTATTGCATATTTTAGAAATTTATTATAAAAAGAAATTAGAAAATTTGGAAAGGAGAACGAGTTGAACAAATACTCAAATAAATACTTATTTGAACTTAGTTTAGAACAAAGAACTAAATTATTTTCAGAACTATTAAATCCAATTAATGCTTCTATAAAAAAAGCAATTCTAGAATTTCATCCATTGCCATTAGAATATCAAGATTTATTATTTTATGCTTGATTAACTTTTCAAGAAATATTAAACAAAAGTAAAGCAAAAAAGTTTAATGGAGAATTGTTATTAAAAGTTTTAGAAGCTATTAAATAAAAGTGTATAGAGGTTTGTGTAAAAAATATTAAAAACTATTATAAAAATCTAAATTTTAGTATTGCAACTTGTAGTCTTAGTTATAAAAAAACAAATAAAAGCACTATACTAAATAGCGAAAATAATTTAACAATACAAGAAATAGTAGACACATATTTTAAAAATTCAAATGAAAAATTGGCAAAACAAGTATTTGGAATGTATGAAAATATTTTTTCACAAAAAGAAATATGTGCAACACTTGATATATCAAAAAATAAATTTAATATAATCATAAAAAATACAATACGTGATTTACAAAAGGCCATTACATTATCTCTTAAGTAAATTAACTCAATTAATTGTAAACAAAATACATAATTATAATAATAATTTAGATTTCGCTTTTGTTAGTTTGAATTTAATTCAAAATAGCTTTATTTCTTTAATAACTACTTAAAAAATCATTTTAGACAATATTAAAATATAATATTCATTTTTCATCAGGAGTTAATATGGAACCTATTAAACATTTCCTAAATAAAGATTTATCTAAACTAAGTTTAGAAGAAAAGACAAATTTATTTGTTCTGTTATTACACCCTATTAATTTTGCTATAAAAAAAGTAATGTCTAAATTTCACTCATTACCCTTAGAACATTCTGATTTGCTAAGCTATGCATGAATAGCATTTGATAATCTTTTAAAAGTTTATCAGGTTAAAAAAATTAGAAAAAAGTTTGTTTGATCTGTTATTGATGCTGTTAGTTGAAAGTGTACTGATGTATGTACTAAATTATGAATAATAGACATAAGATTTTAAATATGAGTGTTTCTACTTCTAGTATTAAAAGAGAAATTATTGAAAATATAAAAGATGAAAATTATCAAAATAATGGTATGCCAATACAAGAAATAGTAGACACATATTTTAAAAATTCAAATGAAAAATTGGCAAAACAAGTATTTGAAATGTATTTAAATAATTACTCTAACAAAGAGATATGTATAAAACTTGATCTATCAAGAAACAAATTTAAAAAAATTTTGAAGACAACTATTGACGATTTAAGAAGTATTATTGAACCTTTACTTGATTAATTAAAATTTTTATAAAAAATTAGTTATATCAATATTTTATCCATTATTTGTTTATTTTTTAGCAATTATTACTTCATACCAAATATCAGTTTTTCCTGATATTTGGTTTTTTTGTATTGATTAAGCATTTTGAGAATTTCACCATAGGTGTTGGTTTCAAACAAGTCAGACTCTTGAAAGTAGAACAGATTTATTTCTTACGACTCCTTTTTACTTTAATTTTATTAATTTTCTGCTAAATAATATTAGATTATTTGTCTTTTACAAAGTATATTGTTTTTTTCAAAAACCTATGGCAGTCTCAACCCTATAGAAATGCTAAAAATTAATTCTTTTTTATGTCATAAAAAAGAATTGCTATAGCAATTCTTAATCATCGATACTTTCTAAAGGATATTGTTTTTTCAAATAAAATAATAACATTTGAATATCAGCGGGATTTACTCCAGTGATTCTTGAAGCTTGTCCAATATTTAAGGGTCTAATTTTTTCTAATTTATCTTTAGCTTCTGTTGCTAAATTATCAACTTTAGAATAGTTAATATTTAAAGGAATTTTTTTACGTTCTAGTTTAACCAATTTATCAACTAATTGACATTCTTTTTTAACATAACCTTCAAATCTAATTTCAATAACTATTGACTGCAATTGATTAGTTTTTAATCTTTGTAAACTTGGAATAAATTCAATTAACTCATTAATATCAACTGTTGGAATCTTAATAATCTCATAACCACTATATCCATGAGATAAATCAGCTTGTTTTTTATTTTTTAAATTGATTGCTAGTTGAGATTTTGGTGTAAATCTGATTTCTTTTAGTTCTTTGATAGCTTGCTCAATTTCTTTAACATAACTTAAGTATTCTTCTCATTCAGTATCGCTAATTAATCCTATCTCTTTTCCATATTGTTTTAATCTAGTCTCAGCATTATCATTTCTTAATAACAACCTATGTTCTGCTCTACTTGTTAGTAATCTATAAGGTTCTCAAACACCTTTATTGATTAAATCATCGATCATAACACCAATATAAGCTTCATCTCTTCTTAAAATAATTGGGTCTAATCCATCTATTTTTCTAGAAGCATTAATACCAGCTATTAACCCTTGTCCGGCAGCTTCTTCATATCCACTAGTTCCATTAATTTGTCCAGCAGTAAATAAATTTTTAACATCTTTTAATTCTAAACTAGGAGATAATTGCATTGGATCTATACAATCATATTCAATTGCATAAGCTCAATGTTTTACTCTAACATTCTCAAATCCAGGAAGTGACTTTAGCATCAATTCTTGAACTTCAATAGGCATTGAAGTTGAAAATCCTTGAACATATCAAGTGTCTCCATTTAAAGTTTCAGGTTCAATAAAAATTTGATGAGTATCTTTTTCTTTAAATCTAACAACTTTATCTTCAAAACTAGGACAATATCTTGGTCCAATTGATTCCACAGTTCCTGAATACATTGCAGATTTTTCTAAATTATCTTGAATTATTTTTTTAGTCTCTAAAGTTGAATGAATTAAATAACAAGGTTGTTGTTGTTCTATTGGAGTATATGTGTTTGTTGAAAAACTAAAAGCTAGTTTCATATCAGTTCCTGGTTCAATAGTAGCTCTACTTAGATCAACTGAATCTCTATAAACTCTAGCTGGAGTTCCGGTCTTGAATCTCATTAATTTAATTCCTAAATCAATTAATGATTTGCTTATTCCTTTAGTTGTTTTTTCATTATTAGGTCCGGACTCGTATCTATCAACGCCTTTTAAAATTTCTGATTTTAAATATGTTCCTGTTGTAATAATTACCACTTTAGCATTTAGAGTAATTTGATCCTCTAAATATATTCCTGTAACATTTTTACTATCATCATAAACTAAACCAGTACATGCTTTTGTAATTAAATCTAAGTTTTCTTGTTTTTTAATTACATTTCTCATATATTTAGAATATTCTTCCTTATCTGATTGTACTCTTAATGCCCATACACCAGGTCCTCTTGAAGAATTAAGTAATTTAGTTTGTAAAGCAGTGGCATCAGCAGCTTTCCCCATTTCTCCACCAAGTGCATCAATTTCTCTAACTACTATTCCCTTAGCAGGACCACCAACACTAGGATTACATGGCATTGTTGCAATTTTATCTTCATACAAATTAATTAAAGCCGTTTTTTTATTTAGTCTAGCGCTAGCTAAAGCTGCTTCAACTCCTGCATGACCTCCACCAACAACAATTACATCATAATTACTTTTCATACCAATCACCTTTTAGTCTATTTATTAATATTATATCTACAATTAGAATTTTAAGCATTTATATATTATTGCATAATTTATTATAACTTTACTAAATAAAAATAAAAAAGTTCAACTTTTAATGTTGAACTAATTTAACTTTTTTTAGCTTCCACCTTTTGAGTTTCCTGCATTTCTTTTTTTGATTTCTTTTCCTTTATTATTTTTTGTTTTTCTAGTTGTTGTTTGGATAAAATTGTTGAATCTTCACCAATCAAACCTTCTGATTTTGCAACAACTGTAGTAACAACAGCTCCTGAAATAACATTAACTCCAGTTCTTCCCATATCAAATAGTCCATCTAATGAGCCAACTATTGCATAAACTGGTGCAAATCATACACTTAAACCTAAGCCAGATAAAACACCTGAGGTAAGAACAGTTGCAGTTCCTGGAATCCCACTAATTCCTAAAGAAGCAATTAAAGTGATAAAGAAAGCTAAAATAAAGAATGTAAATAATCCCATACTGTGAAAACTAGCATTAGTTGCTCCAGTTCATAATAAACTAGTAATAACACCAGATTGAACTCCAGCACATCCCATTAATCCCATTGTTGTCGATAACGGAGCTATTGTTGAAACTGCTGAATCATCAATTTTAACTTCATCTTTTAATGTTTGGATACTCATTGGTAAAGTGGCGTTTGAAGATTGTGTTGCAAATCCTTGAACTAAAATTTTAAATGAAAGTTTTCATCAAGCAATAACATTAATTTTATTTATAAATAACAATAGTGTTAAGAATATTAATGAAATAGTTAATCCTAAATATCCTAATCCTAAAACTTTTCCAATTGTTGCTAGTGCTCCAATTGGTTTAGAAATAACTGATGAAGCAATCATTGACATAACTGCTAAAGGCATTATTTTCATAAATGTCATTAATATTGAGATCACAATGCTTCAAGCAACATCCATTCCTTTTCTAATCGCATCCATTTCAACAGGTTTTTTCTTAGACAAAATTTTTACAGAATTTCCGATTAATCCTGCAATTACCATTAATGGAATTACCATTGATCCAAGTCATGGTTGAATAAAATTATTTGGTAAATACTCTCAAGCTATTTTAGGTAAAGGTTGAGTTTCTTTTGGTGCATTTTTTACAATCGAATGATCTAAAGATAAACCTGATCCTGAACCAACTTTTATTAAATATCCTAATCAAAAAGTAATTACAAATGCAAATGCAGTATTTAATAATAATAAACCCACACCTTTTAATGAAATACGTCCAACATTTTTATTACCTTTTTTTGATGTAACTCTAAAAATTGCAATAAATACAACTGGAGCTGTTAATAATAAAATACCGTTAATAAAAATATTTTTTGCTAAAGATATTCATATATCTAGTTGATATACTCATAATCTAAAATCAGGGTTGGTTTTTTCTATTTTTTCACCATTATTTTTAATTTCTGTTGGTAAATTCTTATTTACTAGTCCATTTTGTGGAAATTTATAAATAGCTTGAATAATAATTCCAAATATTAAACCAATTGCTAATCCAATTAAAACTCTATAAATGAATTTAAATTTAAATTTTTTAAATGTAAACCATAAACCAATTTGAATTCCGATAAATATAATAATAGCAATAGCCGCTTGTCAACTTCCAATTGCTAAGAATTTATCTAATAAAACATTAGTCTTATCTTGCATTTTTTATGTATTTCTCCTATTAATTTTTAATAAGTTTTTCTAAAGCAATGTGAATAATATCTACAACTCTAGAAAATGGTGGTGAATATGGTAAATCAACTTGAGTTAATTCCTGATTAATTTCAATTTGATTTCAAATTAATGAAATTAAGAAATTAATTCTTAATACAGATAAATTAGATCCATACATTTGAGCACCAATTAATGTATTTGTTTTTTTATTTAAAATTAGTTTTAAAGCAAGCGGCATTGGGTTTGGATAATATGATGGATGATCAGCATCTTTAATAAAAATAGTTTTTATATCATATCCTAATTCTTTAGCTAGAGTTTCATTAATTCCAGTAGAAACCAATTCTGATTCAAATACTTTTAAAATCGCAGTTTGCAAAGTTCCAACAAATTCACTATTAACATTTAAAATATCATCAGCTACAACTTTAGCAAATTTTCTAGCAACTGTTGCTAGTGGAGTATAAGTAATTTGGTTAGTAATTTTATGATAAACAGTAGCACAATCACCACAAGATCATATATTTTTTAAATTTGTTCGTCCATGTTTATCAACAACAATAGCTCCATTACCTAGCATTTCTAATTTTGTATCTTTTAAAAACTCAGTTGCTGGTCTAAATCCAATAGCTAAAATTATTAAATCAACTTCAATTTCTTCATTTTGATCTAAAGTTAAACTTAATCTTTTATCTTTAGTTTGAGTTATTGATTTTAACCCATTTTCTTTAATAATTTCAACATTGTTTTTGATTAAGTTTTGCTCTAATAAATCAGTGATTTCTTGATCAAACACTCTTTGATTTAATCTACTAGTTTTTTCAATTAAAACTATTTCTTTATTAAAGTGTTCTAACATTTCACAACACTCTAAACCAATAAATCCTGAACCAATTACTACTACTTTTTTAATATTTTTATCTTTTAGTTTTTCTTTTAATTCAGTTGCATCTTCTAATCTTGTTAAAGTAAAAATATTTGGTAAATCAATTCCTTTAATTGGTGGAACTATAGGCTTTGCTCCTGTTGAGATTACTAATTTATCATAGTCTAACTCTAGTAATTGATCATTTTTTTCATATCAAACTTTTTGATTTTCAGCATCAATTTTTTTAACAACTGATTCACTATAAACTAAAATGTCTTGTTCTATGAATTGTTCTACAGTTCTTGCTAATAAATCAGTTGGTTTTAAAGATGGATTAGCTACAAAATAAGGTAAACCACAAGCTCCTAGTGAAACGTATTTTTCTTTTTGAATAACAATTATTTGAGCTTTTTTATTAACTTTTTTTAGTCTGCTTGCAACTGTCATTCCACTAGCTGCTCCACCTATAATTACAATTTTCATACTAACCTTTCTTATAAAAATTGAATTAAAATTATTAAATATAAAAATAAAAATTCTCTATTTTTGCACAAATTAAAATAAGAAAAAAACTAATTTTCTTATTAAAATAATTCTAAACTAAATATTTTTTATATTAATATTATTTATAAATAATAATTTAATCTATTTAAATTATATAATCAGAACTTAAATTATTAATTCTAAGAGAGAATAAATTTATGAAATCACAAAATAAAAATAAGGCATTAATTATAGTTGATTATCAATATGATTTTTGTGATCCTAATGGTAGTTTATATGTAAAAAACGCCTACACACTAAAATCTAAAATTGAAAAATTAGCAAAAGACTTAAAATCTCAAGGTTGAACAATTATTGCAACTAAAGATTTTCATCCAATTGATCATTGTTCTTTTAAAATTTGAAATAAACATTGTATACAAAATACTAAAGGTAGTGAACTTTATTTTGATCATAGTGATGTTGATTTAATTATTGAAAAAGGTGTTAATAAAGATATTGAAAGCTATAGCGGTTTTTTTGATGATGCTAATAACTCAAATGGGTTAGATGAGTATTTAAAATCAAAAAACATAGACACTTTAAAAATAGTTGGTGTTGCTACTGAAATTTGTGTAAAAGCTAATTATGATGATGCTATTAAATTAGGTTATGATGTTGAGGTTGATTTAGAATATTGTAAAGGTTTTACTGACTAGAATTCTATTATTTTTATCACTTAAATGCATTGATCAATTTTAATATTTTGCTATAAAATAAACTATAAATTAGGTTTTTTGTATCCTAATTTTTTAATTTTTTTAATATTTTTATGATTTTAGAATTTCATTTTATATAATAAAAAATGGAAAAAATTTATTTATTTTATAAAACAAAGTCCGGGTGGGAATAATGAAAAATAAACATATCAGTCTACTAGCAAAACTTGGAGTTTTATTTTCT
The DNA here is from genome assembly GCF_000183365.1 of Mycoplasma leachii PG50. NCBI lineage: Bacteria > Bacillati > Mycoplasmatota > Mollicutes > Mycoplasmatales > Mycoplasmataceae > Mycoplasma > Mycoplasma leachii. Next base: position 1,000,141 of record NC_014751.1, read on the forward strand.
GTTACATCACTTCCATTAGTTGTTGTTTCATGTAAAACTTCAAATTCTAATAACAATAAACCTGATAACAATAAACCTGATAACAATCAACAAAAAAAGAAATCAACAAAAAAAGAGCAAGTAAGTAAAATTGATATTTCAAGTTTTAAAAGTAATATTGAACCAAAAAATGAGTGACAAAAACAAGATGTTTTACAAGCATTACTAAAAATAAAAGGGCTAGATAAATTAACTGAAAATGATTTTGATTTTTTAATATTTAAGAAAGCTAATTTATTACATAATGGAGAATTAATAATTAAATCTAAAGACGATTCTAAAATTATAAAAGGTGAACTAAGTTTAGAAATTAAAAAACTAAATAAAGTTAAAAAAGTTGAAACAAAATATAATGATAATAAAACTGAAGTTTTAGTAATTGGTTATGATGAAGAGGGAAAAATTTCTAAGTTTGCTGAAACTGTTAAAAAAGTTCCTGAAAAATTACCAGAAGAAATTATTAGTCTACAGCGTGCTTTTTGAAAAAATAATTCTAATAAAATTGAAAATCTTGATAAATGAGACACATCTAATATAGTAAATATGTTAGCAATGTTTCAACATGCTAAAAACTTTAATCAAAATTTGTCAAATTGAAATACAGAAAATGTAACTAATATGAGTTATATGTTTAATGGTGCTCATAATTTTAATCAAAATATAACTAATTGAAATGTTTCAAATGTTAAAACTATGTGAAGTATGTTTGAAGATGCTAAAGAATTTGACCAAGATATTTCTAAATGAAATGTAAGCAATGTTGAAAACATGAAAAGTATGTTTATGAACGCATCAAAATTTAATAAGTCACTTTCAAATTGAAATCTAAAAAATATAAAAAAACTAGATCGTATGTTTTTTGGTGCTTCTGAATTTAATAGCGATATCTTCAAAGTAGAAAATAATCTAGTAACTGATATGAGTTATATGTTTTATCAAGCTAAAAAATTTAATAAGTCTTTAGATTGAGATGTATCAAAAGTAGTTGATATGAATAGTATGTTTAATGGTGCTCATAATTTTAATCAAAATATAGCTAATTGAAATGTTTCAAATGTTAAAACTATGAGAAGTATGTTTAGTGACACAAATTCATTTAATCAAGATTTATCAAAATGAAATACAGAAAATGTCACTGATATGGACCGTATGTTTCAAAATGCAATAAGTTTTAATAGAGATATTTCTAAATGAAATGTAAAAGATGTAAAATCATATCATAGCTTTAGTTGACACATAAAAAAGGAATATATACCTTCATTTGGGAAAAAATAATAAGTAGCCATTTTTAAATAATATAACAATAAACACAAGTCACAATTTTTAAAATATAATAAAAAATTTAATTTTTATATATTTCATTAAAAAATCATTTGTTCCAATAAATGAGTTTTTTATTAGAAATTTTTTGTAAAGAATTAAGAAACTAAATATTTAAATATACTAATTATGAAATGATATTATACAAGTAGAAATTAAGTTAAGAATTATGTTAGTACCAACAAGCAAAGAAAATAAACAGATTGTTTTTGATCTAAAAAATTCAAAGTGTCATTCTTCTTACTCTATTTATGTTTGTATTGGAATTTTGTTTATATTAGGATTGATGGCTTTAATATTTTCAACACCTTATAAAAATGATTTTAAGTTTTCTCAATTTTTTGAAAAAATAACAAATTATGAATTAGGTAAATGATGAGCAAGAGAAACAGAATTAATTGGAGATACTCAAGTACTTATTTATTATCTTGCATTATTTATGATAGCTATTGAATGCTTTTTTGCTTATAAAAAACAAAATAAAAATGTGCTCTTTATTAAACATTACTATTTAGTAAAAATAATTTATATATTAATTTTACTTATAACCATATCAACAGCTATTTTTTATGTTTATAAAGTTTATAACTTTGATAATGGATTTGGAAAATATGGTGATTTAGTATTTCAAGATACTATAATTTATCGACAAGTATTAACTGCACTTATTCTTATTTATCAAATTATTATCTTAAGTTTGTTTTTTTATACAATACATTTTAAATTAGCAAAAAGATCTGATATTTTAATTAATAAATATTTTAGTAAGTCTATTAAAATTTTAATTATAGGTCCTTTTTTATTAACTGTTGTTACTTTTATAAAAGGAATGAATTCTAGACCTTTTTACAGTTCTTTTTTTTGCAGAGCTCGTATTATTCTTTTCTTAAAAAGAAAAAATTTTTACAATAATTATGTTTTAAAAAGATAGTTAAAATAACAAAGTAAACAACAAGAAAAGACTGATATGTCCAGTCTTTTTAAAACAATATTTAGTTATCAATTTCAAAGAATTTATCATCAAATTTTTTGTTAAATTCTTGGATCATTTTTTCTAGTTCTTTATCAAATTTTTCAAGGTCTTTTAGATTATTTGAAATTGATTCATAGTGTTCAGCTAGTTTAGGGAAATCACTATTTGTAATTTGTCTAGTAATTCTTTTCTGTAATTCTAGTTGACTTATTTCAATCATACATTAAACTACTGATATTTTGAACCTTTTATACAGAAACATTAATACTATCAAGAATAATGCTTGATTTTTCTGTGGCTGTTAGTGCTGGTTTTTCGATAAGCTCAACTTACTTTTCTAATTCTTCTTTTTTACTTTGAATTTTTTTAATTAATTGTTCTATTTTTTTATTTTCAGCATTAAGATGAGCAACTTCACCAGTCAAGTTTTCTTTTGTCTTAGTTTTTTCTAATAATTTCGTTCTTAAATCTGATTGGTTTGTTTCAAGTTTTTGAATTTTTTTCTCAAGTTCTTGTTGTTTATTTTTTAACAAAGTTTGCTCTTGGTGCAATTTGTCTATTTTTTGATCATTTTCTAATTTTTGTTTTTCTAATAGACTATAGTTTTTATTATATTCAAGTGATTTTAATTCTTTTTCTAATTTAGAAAGTTCTTGTTGTTTATTAGATTTTATTTTTTCTAATTCATCAATTTTTACTCTAGAAGATTCAATATTACTTTTTAAAACTTGGACGTTTTCTTCTGGATGCTTATTTTCTTGTTTTAAGTCATCTATTTTTTTACTTTTGAGTCAAGTTCTTTTGTAATTGTTTCTAACTCTATATTTTCTTTTTTAATTGAATCAGACACTTCTGATATTCTTTGTTGGATTTGAGTTTGATGTACTGATGTAACAGAGTTTAAGGTTAATGGTCAAAAGCTATATTTATCACCAATCATTGATCTTTATAATGGTGAAATTGTCCATATTCAATTCAGACAAGTCCTAATTTAAACTTAACTAATTCTATGTTGAGAAAAGCACTTAGAAAAATTAAAAATACTAATGGTTTGATAGTTCATTCTGATCAAGGATTTCATTATCAACATATTAGCTGAGTTAAAACACTAGAAGAAAATAACATAACTCAAAGTATGTCTAGAAAAGGTAATTGTTTAGATAATGCTATAATAGAAAATTTTTTTGGTCTGTTAAAACAAGAAATTTATTATGGTGAAAAATACAATTCAATACAAGAATTAATTAGATCAATACACAAATATATTTATTGATTCAATAACATAAGAATAAAAGAAAAATTAAAAGGATTGTCTGCTGTACAATTCAGAAAACAATCCTGTTATGATATTGAAAATTTTTAGTCTGTGTTTATGGTAGCAGGGGGAATTTGCTAGTTTTAATTAAAAAAAATATGTATTTAATAGTTATTTATCATAATGTTCTAAACAGCACCTGTTTCAAAAATATATTGACATTATATATATATATATATATATATATAATGTGTCTTATAAAAAGATAAACAACCAATTGTAAAGGATATTATATGAAAAAATTATTAACAATATTAGGATCTGTTGGTTTAGTTGCAACAACTAGTGCTGCAGTAATTGCTTGTGGTGATAAAACTCCACAAAAAGCACCTGATACTAAGCCTAATGAACAACCTAGAAAAGAAGAAGATAAAGAAAAGTCTAAAAAAGATGAAGACGAAAAATCTATTGAGGATAAGAAAAAAGAAGAAGAAGCTTTTTCAAAAGTTGAAGGACAAAACATAGGTAATTTCTCACCAGACAGCAAAGGGTCTATTCCTCAAATAAATATCAAAAAGAAATTGGCTGAATTGTTAAATACTCACGAATCTAAACTAATAAATTTAGATGTAGATTATACAAAAAATACAGGAAAAGTAACTTTACCAGAATTTAATAATAAAACATTAAGTTTTTCATTTACTTCAATACTAGATTTAGGTGAATTTAATTTTAAAAACAAAGTTGTTTCTGTAGGAGAAATTAAAAAGAAAATTTCTGATTTATTAAAAATCGAATCACAATATATATATGAATTAGAAGTAGATTCAATTAAAAATTCAGGAACATTTAAATCATCTAAGCCATTTACTTTTAATGGTAAATTTGAATTTAAATTTACTATAAAAGAAGATGTAAAACCAGCAAAATAATAATAGAAAGTCCTATTATAAAAGTAGGTTAAAAGTTTCAATATTAAAAAAGGATTGCTTTATGAAATTTAGAAAACAATCCTTTTTTTAATTCTATTTTTAATTTTTTATTTATAAGTTTAGTTGTTTTACTTTTTTATTAATAACAAAATCTTGATTTTTAAAAATTTCTTATATCATAATGTATTATAAACTCAAAACAAATATTGTAAATGATTTTAGCTGTTATTATATGTTTACCCACCTTAAAAATATACTTGACATTATATATATATATATATATATATATAATGATTTTTGTTACATAAATATTTATGTATATAACTAAAAAAATGATTTTAAAGGAAATAATATGAAAAAATTACTAACATTATTAGGATCAGTTGGGTTAATTACAACAACTAGTGTTACTGCTATTGCATGTACTAAAAAAACACAAGAAATTAATTCTAATAAAAAAACTGGAAAAGAAATGATAAAGCCCGCTGAAAAGTCTAAAGAGGAAGAAGAAAAAACTAGAAGGGAAATCGAAAAAGAAGAAAAAGAAATGAGCAGCACATTTCCTAAACAAAATTTAGACTTAGGTGTTTTTCCAAAAAATGAAGATAAATATAATAGTGTTTCACAATCAGATATCAAAAAGAAATTGGCTAATGAGTTAGATATTAAAGAATATGAATTAACAGATTTAGAGGTTAATTATGATAATAATACAGGAACAGTTAAATCTCCAAAATTCTCTGGTACTATAAGCTTCAAATTCACAATAAAAGAACAAAATAAAAAATAATAATTCGTCAGTCTCTAACTCTTATTAAAAGATTTAGAGATTTTTTATTTACTTACCTTTACAATTACTAATTAATATTTCAATTTCTTTTGCTGTAGAACGTTTTTTTAAGCTTTTTTCTAATATTTAATATTTGTCTTTATTATATTAAAAACTTATTTTTTAAATATTTAATTTAGCTACATAATTTATGATTTTTTCTTCAAAAAAAGTAGTATTGTGTGGAGCTTTAGTTTGTGTTCTTATTCATAAAATAACTATATAATTTACAAATATTTTATTTAACAACAATTTATGTTGATCATAATCTTTATACAAATCTAAAAATACTTTTTCACACTCACTAGACATATTAGATGTTTCAATTAAATAAGCTAATTCAAAATGTTTATCTCCCATTGTTGCATATTCTCAATCAACAAAATAAATTTTATTTTCAGTTTGAATCATATTAAAAGGAAATAAATCATTATGTAAAGGAGTATTAAATTCCATATTATCTAAAATATCATCAATTAAACTAGCATATTTACTTATAACTTCAACACTAGTATTTAACTCACTCATTTTAGTTTTGTAATATTCAACTCTTTGTTTTAAATTATTATCTGGAAACTTTAAATTAGAACTATGTATTTGTTTAATTTGATTTGCTATTAAATTAATATTATTTAAATCAATTACAGGTTCAACTCCATCAATATATTCTCAAACTATTTCTTTTTGATTATCACTAATAAGTTTTGGAACAAAATCAAAGTTTTTTAAAAGCTCATAATTGATTTGATGATTAAAGTTATTATAGTTTTTAATCTGTAAAAAAGTGTTATTTATACGATAAGAAACATTAGTTCCACCTTTAGTTATTTTAATTTTCATTAGTATTCAATCTCTCAAATATTATTTATTAGATATTTTGCTTTATTTCTAATATTTTTATTATGTTCGTGTTTACAAATATAAGAGTTATCATAAAACATTTCAAACATAGAAAGATCATTATAATCATCACCAGCAACAATAATATCATCACTAGAAATGTTTAATTTTTCTTGTAAACCTTTAATCGCTTGACCTTTACTTACATTAAATGTATGAATTTCATTAAACAACTTATTATTAATACTATTAAAAGTGATGTTAACTTCTAATTTGTTTTTATTAATAAAGTTTTCAATTTGATCTCAAGTAGTTTGACTACATTCAATTTTTAAACATAATAAATCTTTATCGTATAAATAATCTAATGTTTTATTTAAATTTTCAAGACCAAAAAAGAATTTTTTTACATCAGTTGATCAATTTTTATGAAATAAAAATGATTCATTATCACTTGTAGCAAATACGATTACATCAATTTGATCAACTATAGTTTTTAAAAAATCTAATAACTGAATTTTAATATTTTTATCAATTGTTTTTTTATAAAAAACTTCACCTTGATTATCACAAATCAAAGCTCCAGTATTAACAATAAAATAGTCAGGTAATAAATTATATTCATCTAGTAAATGTTCTTTTAGTTGCTTATAAGGTCTACCTGTTGAAATAATTAACTTATTGTTTTTTTGAAATTCTTTGACAAAATCTAAATCTTTTTGATCAATTTTTAAACTATTTTTAACTTTTGAATTTCTTAAAGTATTATCAAAATCTGAAAATAAATATTTAGTCATATTTTTATACCTACAATATTATCATAATTTATTTATATTCTTTAAAATACAAAAAAAAGAGAGTTTCAACTCTCTTAAATTATTTTAAATTCATTTTTTCCATTTGACGCAAACGTCTTTGACGTTCTTGATTGCCAGCTTTTCTTTTCTTTTCATTATATAAATAAAAAGCATAAGTTTGAATAATTTGTAATACTGAAGAAAAAATTCAATAAATACATACTCCTGTTGCTACTGAAACAATAATGATAATAAACACAAACATCATTACAACTTGCATAATCAATTGTTTTTTTCTTGATTTTTTTTGTGCTTCAGTTAGAGTAATTGATTTTTGTTTTTTCATTTGTAGTAGTGTTGGTAATAACATTGAAATAGCTTGTAAAGGTAAGTAAATTGCAAGAATAATAATATAAATATAGTTTCCTGCTGTAATTTGTTGTCATGGTCCTTCGATTAAAGCAATTGGACCAACTGCTGCTATTTTCAAAGCTCTTGTTGATCTAACTATTGCATAAATTGCAAATAGGAAAGGAAGGGGAGCAAATGAACCAGCTAATGCAGAAAACTGTGACATATTTTCTTTTTTATATAAAGCTTGAATTTCTAATTGTTGTTTTTGTTTAGATTGCATATCTTTTTTATCTTTATATTTAGCTTGAATATCTGCAACCTTTAATTGAATATCTTGCATTTTTTCTTGGTTAATTTGTGATTTTCAACCAAATGATAATGTAATTCCTTTAATTAATAAAGTTGTTAAGAATATTGCAAAAATAGCTGAAATTCCATAACTTAATTGAGAAGATTTATCTAATAAGGGATTTAGTGTTCCAGAAAATAGTTTGATCATTCCAGCTAATATTCATGCTGTTGGATAAACAAAGAATCCATAGAATGGAGATTGAGTTAATTTAAATGTCTCTTTTCAAGAAGTAATAGCATTATAACCATATTCAAAAAAACTACCTTTATCATAAACAAAGTGATGAACTTTAGAACCTTGTTCACCTAAAGAGCTTAAAATAATTTCAAATGAAACTCCTGGTGTATAAACACTTTTACCTGTCATATCAACTATTTGATTAACACTATATTGAGCTTGATACATCTGCACACAGCCTCAAAGCATTGAAACTAAAATAAATAAAAATCCAAAAACTTTTAATCATTTAATAATTAGTTTAAAAATTTCTTTTTTAGTTTTTGGTGCTTTTTTGTTTTTTGAAGCGTTTAAATAACTCATAACTTTATCTGATTGTTTGTACAAAATAATCCCTCCTTTCTTTATTTAATTTCCTTTATTAACTTAACTAATGATTTAGATAATGTAGCATATTTTAGTTCTAAAACACTTTTTCTAACTAGAATAATGATATCTTTAGAAACAGTTCCAACTTCAGAAATGTTTTGTCTTAAAATCATTCTAATTTGTCTTTTTACTTTATTTCTAACTACAGCATTACCTATTTTTTTTCCAACACTAATACCATATTTTAAATATGATTGATCATTTTCTTTATAGTAAATAACAAAACAAAAATTTTTAATAGTTTTTTTATAATTAATTATTTCTTGAAATTCAAAATTTTTCTTAATTATTCTTTTGTTTTTCATATCCTATTAAGCAGATAATCTAACTCTACCTTTAGCTCTACGAGCTTTAATTACTTTTCTACCATTTTTAGTAGCCATTCTTGCTCTAAAACCATGAACACGTGCATGTTTTAGTTTTGATGGTTGTCAAGTTCTTTTCATATCACTTACCTCCTTTACAAAAAAATAAATAATTCACACCTAATTATATAATATTTTGTATTAAAAAT